>JANWIR010000001.1 GCA_025449805.1 Acidimicrobiales bacterium
GCCCGGCGCGTCGCGCTGGTGCCCGAGCCATTTGGCGGCACCACGGACCCGACGATCGCCGAGGGCGTGCGCGTCGCGGGACGCGCGCTCGCGGCCGCGGGGTACGAGGTGGAAGAGATTGAGCCACCGATGCTCTTCGAGTCCTACCTCGCTTGGACCGAGCTCATGATGACGAGCCTCGCCGCCGCCGCGCCACTCTTCATCCCACTACTGGGCGAGGGTGGCCAGCGATTCCTCGAACTCACCACGGTCGATTTTGGTCCCTCAACACCCGAGACGCTCGCGGCGATGCATCAAGCGCGTTACCGCGTCGCGAGTGCCTGGCGGCGTTTTTTGACCGACTACCCGTTGATCGTCGGACCGACGTGGACCCAACCACCTTTCCCGCACGGTTTTGACGTCGAGAGCGCCGAGACCGCCATGCAGGTTGTCGAACTCTTTCGCTTCGTGCTGCCGGCCAACGTCTTGGGCCTGCCCGCCGCGTGCGTTCCGACGGGGGTGGCCAACGGACTGCCCACGGGGGCTCAGATCATTGGCGATCTCTTTCGCGAGGACCTCTGCTTGGACGCCGCCGCGGCGATTGAAGCGCACGTGGGCGTGCTCACCCCAATTGACCCGCGAACCTAGGCACGACGTGCTCGTTCGCACTCTCGAGGATCGCGACGTCCCGGCCGTGCTGCGCGCCATTATCGACGGCACGCGCTCGCCGGAGGCCGAACGCCCCGACGACGTTGAGCGCTACACGCGCGCGGCGCGACGCGCGCGTGAGCAGGGCCACGAGATCTTGGTGGTGGAGCTCGATGGTGCCGTCGTGGGCGTGTGCCAACTCATGATTCTCCAGCACTTTCATCACGCGGGTGGGTGGTGCGGCGAAATCGAGGCAGTGTTCGTGAGGTCCGAGTATCGCGGTCGCGGTGCGGGGGCCGCGCTCATCGCGGAGGCCGAACGACGCGCGCGCGAGGCGGGTTGCTACCGGCTCCAACTCACGAGCAACAAGGTGCGCCTTGACGCGCACCGCTTCTACCTCGCGCACGGCTTTAGCGCCTCGCACGAGGGTTTTAAGAAGGATTTAGAGGGCGACCTCGCGTAGCGAGCCGTCGTCAACGTTAAAGACGAAGCCGCGAATCTGCGTCGTCGCGACGAAGGGACTCGCCTGGAGGGTGGCGACGGTGTGGCGCACGTCGGCGTCGACGTCACCGTAGGCGCCGAGGCGAAAGGGTGGGCGAACACCGAATTCGTCCTGGAGCTCTTGTTGCAGGGTCACTTCGTTGAATGACTCCATGCCGCAGCGCGAGTGGTGAATCACCATGACGTCCGTCGTGCCCAAGAGGCGTTGGCTGAGCAGCAGCGAGCGCACCGCGTCGTCGGTCGCCTGCCCACCCGCGTTGCGAATGAGGTGGACTTCGCCGAGCTGCAGTCCGAGTGCGCCAAAGAGATCGAGTCGCGAGTCCATGCAGGTCAGCACCGCCAAGTGCAGTTGCGGAGCAGTTGGTAGCTCGCGGTGGTCGTGGGTCGTGACGTAGGCACGATTATGGGCTAGGAGTTCGTCAATAACGCTCATGTTCTCAAGTTTAGAAAGTTAACCTCGACGGTCTGGTTAGGCTCGGCGACGGAGGTCACCATGGAACACAATCACGCGATTCGAGAAGAGCTGCGCGAACCGGCGTTAGCGCTTCGCGCACTCATTCCAGACGTCCTGCGGGGTTACGCCGATATGAGTAAGGCCGCCATGAGCGAGGGTGAACTCACCGTGGCCACGAAGGAACTCATCGCGTTAGCGATTGCCGTAACCCGCGAGTGCGACGGCTGTGTCGTCGCCCACGCGCGCGGCGCCCAACGCGCCGGCGCGACGCGTCAACAGGTCGCCGAGATGGCGGGTGTCGCCATTGTCATGAACGGCGGACCGGGCACGGTCTGGGGTCCGCGGGCGCTGCGCGCCTTTGACGAGGCCGCCACGTCCTAGAGAACGTGGCGGCGTCGTTCGTGGCAACCGCGAACGGCTGTTGTTGGACGATCCGGGACTGGGGTGCGTGGCGCGACACGAGGCGTGGGCGGTGGCGAAGCACTGGGGACCGCGGCGAGGTCACGTCGGGCGCCACGTACGGCAGACTAGGGGAGTGGAACTTACTGAGCAGGAGCGCGCGAGCCGACTGAATTCGTTGAACGCGCTCATGGATTTGATGCGCCCGTCGGTACAGGCCGACGGCGGTGACCTGGTCTTACTGCGCGCGGACGTGAACACGGGAATCGTGGAGGTCCAGCTCCAGGGTGCCTGCTCGAGCTGCGCCATTTCGAGTGACACGATCCAAGGTGGCGTCACCCGCATTTTGAAGGATCGTCTGCCCTGGGTGACCGAGGTCATCGGGGACGTGCAAGAGACCGACGACCATGAAGGCTCCATGTTGCTCGGTACCGGCGGTTACGTGCCGCGGTACCGCACGCTCTAGTCAACGACGTCACCGTCACGCGACGTTGCGTCGCGTGGTATTATTTAGTTAGGTGAACTAATGAATGACACGGCGACGACCACCGACACTGCCGCACGGCTCCGTCGGGCCGTCACGCGCCTGCACCGACGACTTCGCGCCACCTCGCTGAGCGGCATCACGCCCACGCAGGCGTCGGTCCTCGCGACCATCAACAAATTGGACGCGCCGACGTTGGGCGACTTGGCCACCGCGGAACAGGTGCAACCGCCGTCGATCACGAAGATTGTTCGCGGCATGGCGAGTCTCGGACTTATTGAAACCACCCGCGATCCCCACGACCGTCGTTCCA
Organism: Acidimicrobiales bacterium; assembly: GCA_025449805.1. Taxonomy (GTDB): domain Bacteria; phylum Actinomycetota; class Acidimicrobiia; order Acidimicrobiales; family RAAP-2; genus RAAP-2. The sequence continues at coordinate 2,779 of JANWIR010000001.1, forward strand.
CGCGCGTGCGTCTCACGGCAAAGGGACGGCGCGAACTCGAGGGCATCCGCCAACGTCGCACTGAGTTCCTCGAGCGACGTCTGGCCGCGCTGTCGGCGCGTGACCACGCGCGCGCCGAGGAGATGGTGACCTTCTTAGAAGCCCTGCTGGAGGAGGAGTGAGCGCCGCGCGAACCTTTCGCGCGCGAACTTTCGCCGCACTGCGCGTGCGCAACTTTCGGCTGTACTTCATCGGTCAACTGATTTCGATTTCGGGGACCTGGATGCAATCGGTCGCGCAGGGCTGGCTCGTGTTGCAGATCACGGGATCATCGGTCGACCTCGGGATCGCGGTGGCGCTGCAGTTCCTGCCAACCTTGCTCGTTGGCTCCTACGGCGGCCTGATCGCTGACCGCTTCGAGAAGCGACGCATCCTCTACTTCACCCAAAGCGGCGCCGGTTTGTTGGCGCTCGCCCTCGGACTCCTCGTGTCGAATGGTCACGTCACCTTGAGCGAGGTGTACGCCATTGCGCTTGGACTCGGTGTCGTAAATCTCTTCGACACCCCGGCGCGCCAGGCCTTCGTCCAACAGATGGTCGGTCGCGACCTCATCGCCAACGCGGTGAGTTTGAACAGCGTGCTGATGAACGCCGGTCGGCTCGTCGGACCCGGCATCGCCACCGCCCTGATCGCCACCCTCGGTACGGCGGCGTGTTTCTACGCCAACGCCGGTTCGTTCTTGGCCGTGCTCGTCGCGCTGTGGATGATGCGCGCGAGTGACTTCGTTCCCATGCGCACCGTCACGCGCGAAAAGGGCCAACTTCGTCTCGGACTTCGCTACGCCGTCGAGACGCCCATGCTGCGCAACGTCCTCTTGGTGGTCACGCTGCTCGGTACCTTCGCGTACAACTTCACCGTGACCCTGCCGCTGCTGGCACGCGTGACCTTCCACGAGCACACCGCGACGCAGTACGGAATTTTGATGGGCGCGATGGGCTTGGGTGCGGTGGTGGGTGGATTGACGGTGGCCTACCGTTCACGGCCCACGATGGAGCTACTCGCGTTCCTCGCGTTGGGATTTGGCGTCTCGATGAATCTGACGGCGCTGTCGCCCTCAATTCACTTGGCGCAACTCGCGCTCGTGCCGACGGGCGCGTTTTCTATCGCGATGATGTCGACCGCCAACGCCCTGCTACAACTCAACTCTAAAGAGCACATGCGCGGACGCGTGATGAGTCTCTACTCCATCGCCTTTTTGGGAACGACGCCCATCGGCGCACCGCTCATGGGCCTGATCGCGAGCGCGTCGAACCCGCGCGTCGCGATTTCGGTGGGCGCCACGCTGGCCCTGGTCACGGGGGTGCTCTTGATGCTCGGTCGGCGCGCGACGCGTCGACACGAAGGGGTGCTGACGACCGTCTAGGAGGCGGCGGGCTTAGGTTCCTTGGGTAGACCTAGGGCGCGCTCGCCAATGATGTTGCGCTGAATCTCGGCGGTGCCACCCCAGATGGTCTCCGAACGCGAGAAGAAGAACGAGGCCTGAATCTCCGACACGGGGTAGTCGGCGCGACCGCGTCGATTGCTCAAGGGACCGCCTTCGCTGACGCCCTTACCGGTCAAGATCTGGGCCTCCATGCCCAACACGTCGAGCGCGAGCTCCATCGTGTCGCGGTGGGTCTCGGACCAGAACATCTTGTTGCACGCACCGAGCAGCGCGGCGTTGTGCGTCTCGTTCAGGGCGTCGGTGAGCGACCGGTACCCGTTGATCTCCATGATCTTGACCTTCTGCCAGCTCTTGACGAGCGCGTCGCGCGTCAAGCGGTCGTTGGTCTTACCGAGACGCCTGGCCTCGGCCAAGATGGACTCCCACTCCCTCAAAAATCGTCGGTAGCCAGTCGTCGACGACGATCCTCGCTCGAAGCCGAGCGTGGTCATGGCGACCTTCCAACCGTTATTGACCCCACCCACGACGTTGTCCTTAGGGCAGCGGGCGTTGGTGAAGAAGACCTCGTTGAACTCCGCCGAGCCGTCGACCTGCGTGATGGGGCGAACGTCCACGCCCTCTTGGTGCATTGGTACCAAGAGGTAGCTAATGCCGGCGTGCTGGGGTGCGTTCGGGTCGGTGCGCGTGAGCAAGAACACGTAGTCGGCGTGTTGGGCTTGAGTCGTCCACACCTTTTGACCGTTGATGATCCACTCGTCACCGTCGAGTACCGCGGTGGTCTTCAAACTCGCGAGGTCCGATCCGGAGTTGGGTTCGGAGAATCCCTGGCACCACGCGATCGAGCCATTCAAGATGCCGGGGATGAACTCCTTCTTCTGTTCTTCCGTGCCCCACTGCAAAATCGTCGGACCGACCAGGGTGTCACCGAAGAAGTCGGCGCGCATGGGGGCGCCCGCCTTGGCGAACTCTTCGTTCAGGACGACCTGTTCCATCAGTGACAGACCCTTCCCGCCGTACTCGGTCGGCCAACCGGCGCAGATCCAGCCACCGGCGAAGAGCTTCTCGGTCCAGGTCTCGTTGAAGTGTTTGCGCTCCGCGTCGCTCATCGAAAAACCCGGATCGAACCAGCCCGGTGGCAGGTTTCCTTCGAGCCAGCGACGGATTTCGGCGCGAAAGGTTTCGGCCTCGGCGGGGTAGGTCAGATCCATAAACGAAGAGCGTAGTCACTGCGCTCGAGGCGCCGACGAGCGAGTTGTGCGGCTAGTGAACTTCGGCGAGAATAGGGAACCCCTCTGAAAGTCGGTCCGTGGCTCGTTCCTTGCGTCAAACGATTGCTGAAACGAAGGCCTCGTGGGCCCGTTCAGCGAGCATTACCCTGCCCGCGCACGTGGCGCCGCGTCCCCCCGCGCCGGGCGGCTATCGGGTGGCCTTTTTGATCTACCGCGGGAATCCGCGCTGCGGTGGCCAGGGCGTGTACACCCGCCACCTCACGCGCGAGTTGGTCAACCTCGGCCACAGCGTGGAAGTCTTCGCCGGGCCGCCCTGGCCCGAGCTCGACGAGGGCGTGGGATTTACGCCGGTGCGCGGGCTCGACCTCTACCGCGATCCGGACCCCTTTCGCATTCCCGCCCGCCGCGAGTTCACCTCGTGGGCGGACGTGACGGAGTTTGCCGTCATGTTGTCGGCGGGATTCGGCGAACCGCTGGCCTACTCGCGTCGGATCGCGAAACTCCTGCGTCATCGTCGCAGCGACTTTGACCTCATTCACGACAACCAGTGTTTGGGCACGGGCGTCTTACAACTGCACCGCTGGGGTTGGCCGTTACTCGAGACACTGCATCACCCCATCACCGTGGACCGTTCGATCGCGCTTGATCACGCCGAGACCCCGTGGCGGCGATTCACCACCAAGCGCTGGTTCGGCTTCTTACGCATGCAGGTGCGCGTCGCGCGTCAATTACCCGCGGTACTGACGGTCTCGCACAACTCCAAGACCGACATCAGCGCGCAGATGCAGGTACCGCTCGAACGGCTCACCGTGGTACCCGTGGGCGTCGATCACACCGTCTTTCGGCCCTACGACGACGTCGTGAAGAAGAAGGGTCGCCTCATGGTGACCTCGAGTTCGGACGTGCCAATGAAGGGTCTCGTGCCCCTGCTCGAGGCGCTGGCGAAGTTGCGCGCGGAGCGCGACATCGAGCTCTTAGTCATTGGTCAGCCCAAGGCTAAGGGACGCGTCGCTCAGACCATCGAGCGCCTCGGACTCGGCGACGTGGTGCGCACCATCTCGGGCGTCAGTGACGAAGAGCTCGCGCGCCTCTACGGCGAGGCCGAAGTCGCCATCGTGCCCAGTCTCTACGAGGGCTTCTCCTTACCGGCGATCGAAGCGATGAGCTGCGCGGTCCCGGTCGTAGCGACGACCGGCGGCGCGTTACCGGAAGTGGTCGGTGAGAGTGGTGAGACGGGGCTGTTGGTCGAACCAAACAATCCCGAAGCCTTGGTGAGCGCGATTCGTGAGCTCCTGGACGACTCCGCGATGCGCGAGCGACTCGGTCACGCGGGACGCGAGCGCGTCATGCAGCGTTTCACCTGGGAGGTCACCGCGCGCGGTACCGCGGCCTGTTACGACGCCATTCTGCGCCACGAACCACTGCCGGCCTCGATGCGTTTCGACTGATGCTGACCGCGAACTACGAACGGCTCGGACTGCGCGAGGGCGATCAGTTGCTGGATTTGGGCTGTGGTTTTGGTCGTCACGCCTTTGAGGCCGCACGCCGGGGAGCGCACGTGGTGGCCCTCGACGCCGGTCGCGACGAGGTCGTGGGCGTGGTGTCGACCCTGGTCGCGATGGCCGACGCGGGGGAGCTCGCGGTCGCTACGACGCGCGCGACGGCCGTGCAGGGTGACGCCCTCGCGCTGCCCTTCGCCGACGGGACCTTCGACCGCGTGATCTGCTCGGAGGTGCTCGAGCACATCCCCGACGACGTCGCGGCCATGCGCGAACTCTCTCGCGTCCTTCGCCCCGGTGGCACGATGGCGGTCACTGTGCCGCGGTTCGGTCCGGAGTTGGTGAACTGGGCCCTGTCGGACGAGTACCACAACGTCCCCGGTGGCCACGTACGTATCTACCGCCGCGCCGTGCTGCAACAGCGTCTCGCCGCGAGCGGACTGGTGGTGACGGGTCATCACTACGCGCACGGCCTACACAGCCCCTACTGGTGGCTGAAGTGTTTGGTGGGTACCACCAACGACGACCATCGACTGGTCAGGCTGTACCACCGCTTCTTGGTCTGGGACATTATGAAAAAGCCACCACTGACGCGCGCGCTCGAGCGCGTGCTCGCGCCACTGATTGGCAAGTCCATCGTGATCTATCTGCGTAAGCCCGCGTGAAGACCGCGTCGCACCTCGCCGGTGGGGTCCCCGAGGTCTTGAGCGGCGAGGACGTCGCGCGCACGGCCGCCACCCTCGCAAAGCTCCAGCGCGCGAACGGCATGATTCCCTGGTTCGAGGGCGGTCACTGTGATCCCTGGAACCACGTCGAAGTCGCGATGGCGCTCACCATCACGGGCTACCTCAATGAGGCGCGCGCGGCCTATCGCTGGCTCGCCGCGACCCAGCACGGGGGCGGCAGTTGGTTCAACTACTACCTCGATCACCAGGTCAAGGACCAGCGACTCGACACCAACGTCTGCGCCTACGTCGCGACGGGGCTCTTGCACTACCTGCTGGTCAGTGACGACGTCGATTTCGTCGTCGAGCTCTGGCCGGTGGTGGAGGCGGCCGTGGAGTTCGTGTTGCGCTGGCAGCTCGACGACGGAACGATTCGCTGGTCGCTCGACGCGCAGGGTCGCCCCGAGACGTACGCCCTCTTGACCGGATCGTCGTCGGTCTATCACTCGCTCCGTTGCGCGGTGGCGCTCGGTGAGCGTCTCGACCACGCCCGGCCGCACTGGGAGTGGAGTGCGGGTCGCCTCGGCCACGCGGTCGCGCACCACCCCGGCGCCTTCGCGCCGAAGAACGAGTTCGCCATGGACTGGTACTACCCAATCTTTTCGGGCGCCCTGCGCGGTGAGGGGGCCCAACGTCGACTCCGCGACGGCTGGGAACGCCACGTGATGGAGGGCGTCGGCGTGCGTTGCGTCTCGACGAACGACTGGGTGACTGCCGCCGAGACGGCCGAGTGTGTGCTGACCCTCGACGCGATGGGCGAAACGACGCGCGCGCTGGAGCTCTTCGCGTGTACCTCGCGACACCGTCGCGACGACGGCGCGTACTGGACGGGTCTGGCCTATCCGGGCGCCACGACGTTCCCCGCCAACGAGGTCTCGTCGTACACCAGCGCCGCGGTTCTTTTAGCGGCCGACGCCTTGACTTCTGGTTCGCCGGCGGCGGGACTGTTCCGGCACGAATTCCTCGCCCCGGCGCCCGACGTCGCCGAGGCGAACTGCGAGCGCGCCGCGCGCTAGGCGACGCGACGAAGGACGCGTAAGGACCCTTCGCTCGCCACGTCGACGAAGCGCCCACTGGCGCGCGCGTCGAGGTAGATCTCGTAGGGCGGGCGGCCCCCGTCACTCGGATTTTCGAAGACGTCGTGAATAAGCAGCGTGCCGCCGAGGGTGACCTTGGGCGTCCACAGTTCGTAGTCGCGCCACGCCACGTCGCGCGCGTGCCCACCGTCGATGAACAGCAGATCGAGCGTTTGGGCGAAGTGTGGGGCGACGAGTTCGCTGTGCCCAACCAACGCCACGACGGTGCGCTCGAGTTGAGCCAGCGCCAGCGTGCGCTGGAAGAAGGGCAGCGTGTTGAGCCGCCCGTCGTGCTCGTCGACGAGCGTCTCGTCGAAGTACTCCCACCCGCGCTGGTTCTCCTCCGAGCCGTGGTGGTGGTCGAGGCTATACAGCAGACAACTCGTGGTCTCGGCGGCTGCGCCCAAATAGACGGCCGACTTACCGCACCACGAGCCAATCTCGAGCCAGGTGCCAGCCGGTCGCGACTGGGCAACGTCGCGCGCGTGTTGGCTCAAGGCGAGTCCCTCGGCTCGGGGCATGAATCCCTTCACCGTCTCGGCGACGTCGAGTAACTCGTCGTAACGACTCACGCGGTGAAGAGCTGCAGCAGCGTGTAGAGACCAAGTCCTAAGAAGATGAGACCACCGACGAAGCGAATCTTTTCGAGTGGCACGTAGCGCTGGAGGAACTTGCCCCCGAAGGCGCCGATAAAGGCCACGATCACCAGCGCGATTGATCCGGCAAAGAAGACGCCCAAAGGTTGGTGGGTGCGCGCGGCGAGCGTCGCGGCTTGAATCTGCGTCAGGTCGCCAAACTCACCGACGAAGATCACGCCAAAGGCCGTGATCATCTCGCGCAGCGCCGTTGATCGATGTTCGCGCGACGCCTCGCGCTCGCCCTTTTCCTCTTCAGACTCTTCGCTACTGAAAAACAGGTAGGCCGCACCACCGAGGAAGAGCGCGGCGACGATGCCGTCCTTGACGCGCCCCGGTAGGAGCGTCAAGAGACCGCCCGCCGCCACCGCGATGCCCATATGCACGACGAATCCGGCTGAGGCACCCAGCGCGATCGAGAGAGGACGCGCGCGCGTACTCATAACGATCGTCGCGATCATGGTCTTGTCGGGCAGCTCGAGGACGAACATGAGGGCCATGACCCCCAGGAACGCCCCGACGCTCACGATGCTTAGAGCTGTTCGCGCACGGCGCTCGCGAAGGTGAGCCCCACGCGAAGACGCTCAATCAACTGCGGCACCGAGGCCGGGTAGCCACCGGAGACCGGGTGCGCCTCGTGAAAGGCGATGACCTCCTCGGCGAAGGCGGGGTCCTTGACGAAGGTCGCGATACCGCCAGCGAGGCGCGAGTGGTGGCTCGAGGAGAAGCGTTCGATCGCCTCATCCCAGCGCGACACGAGGTAGCGCCACACGGCCGGACCGGTGACCTCGTTGCGCGTCAACGTGCCCAGAATAATTGGCGCGTTCTGCGTGCGTAGTTCACTGAAGCACTTCGCCGCCGCGTCGAGCGCGATGGTTTCGTCGTTGAAGCCACCCAGCGCGACGAGGTAACGCATCTCGTCTTGGGGGGTCGGCGCCTCGCGGTAGCGACGGAGAAACTCTTCGTAGTCACCGGGTCGATTGAGCGACGCGACGACGTGCAAGATCGACGCGGCGAGGTCGCCGTCGAGGTTGTTGGCGTCGAAGCGACGCGCCGACTCTTGTTGAATCGCCTCGTCGGCGCCGAGCGTGCCGAGCGTGGCGATGAGCACGCCACGCAAGGTGTGCGTCAGCTCGGTGTCACTCGCGCGCCGGTCCCAACCGAGTCGGGCGAACTGGGGACCCATGAGGTCACGCGCCTGACCCGCCAAGGTCGCGCGCTGATCGTCGCGCACCGATCGAGCCGCCGTGTCAAAGGCGGTGGCGACGAATCCCCACGCGGTGGGCTCGTCGGCGTCGCCCAGGCCACGCGCCACCACCAAGAAGTCCGCCCACGTGATCTGACCGGCGAACAGCGCGGCCCACGAGTCGGCGACCAGCGTGCCGCGTTCGAGCTCTTCGAGCTCGCCGAGGCGCGGGGCGAGGGCCGCGAGTTCCGCGCGACCGTAGCGCGAGCGAAAGACGCCCGAACCGCCGGCGTTGATCACGACCGGGGCGTCATCACTCACGGTGATTGGTTCGCGCTTTAGAAGGTGGCGCGTCGGCGCCCCGCCGTTGAGCGAACGCGTCATGACCGGGACGAGCCAACTGTCACCGATTGCCCCCTTGTGCGACGGATCGCCGAAGACGAAGGGCTGCTGGGTGAGTTGGCCATTTTCGAACGTCACCAGCGGGTGGCCGCCCTGGAGAATCCAGGTGTTCATCAGCTCACGGACCGGTTGTCCCGAGATCTCCTCCAAGGCGTCCCAGAGGTCGGTCGTCACGGTGTTGGCGTAGCTGTGCTTGGTCAAGTAGTGACTGATCCCACGGCGAAACGTCTCTTCACCGAGGTACTGCTCGAGCATGCGCAGAACCGAGCCACCCTTTTCGTAGGTCAACACGTCGAACATGCCCTGGGTGTCGTAGGGCGAGATCACTTCGTACTCAATGGGGCGCGTCGAGGCGAGTCCGTCGACGTTGAGCGCCATGTCGCGAAAGGCGGCCTGGTCCACCCAGGTCTTCCACTCGGGACGCATGGCGTTGGTGCACAGTAACTGCATGAACGTCGCGAAGGCCTCGTTGAGCCAGATGCCTTCCCACCATTCCATGGTGACGAGGTCGCCGAACCACATGTGGGCGATTTCGTGGTGCACGACTTCGGCGACGCGCTGGATCTCGGTGAGCGAGGCCGTCGCGGGATCGACGAGCAACGCGTTTTCGCGGTAGGTCACGAGGCCCAGGTTCTCCATGGCGCCCGCGGCGAAGTCGGGTACGGCAACCATGTCGAGCTTGTCGCCGGGGTAGGGAATCTCGAAGTACTGAGAGAACCAGCGCAGGGCGAAGGCGCCGGCCTCGAGCGCGAGGGCGCTCAAGTGGCCCTTGCCACGCGGCGAGATCACCCGAAGCGGAACGCCGTCGACGTCGAGCGCCGCCGTCTCTTCGAAGGGTCCGACCACGAAGGCGACCAGGTAGGTCGACATCTTCATCGTGGGCGTGAAGCTCACGGTGCGCTGGCCATTGCCGAGGTCGACGTCGCTCGCGACGGGTGAGTTCGAGTAGGCCGCTAAGTCGCGCGGCACCGTCAGATTGACCTGATAGGTGGCCTTGAAGGACGGCTCGTCGAAGCACGGAAAGGCGCGGCGCGCGTCGGAGTGCTCGAACTGCGTCGTCGCGATGACGTGCGTGACGCCGTCGGCGTCTTCGTAGGTCGACCGGTAGAACCCGTGCAATTGATCGTTGAGCGTCCCGGTAAAGGCAATTTCGAGGACGGCGGGGCCGGTCGGCAACGCTTCTTCGAAGCGCAGCGTGGCCGTTTCGTAGGTGTCGTCGTAGGAGACGGCGCTGGCGAGCAGACTGACGCCGCCACTGGTCAGCGTCGTCGCGCCCAATTCGAGTTCGAGGGCGTGCAGGGTGAGTTCGTTGAGTGACTCGGTGACCTCGAGGTCGATTTCGACCCGTCCGCTAAAGGTGAAGGCCGAAAGGTCGGGCGTGAGGAAGAGTCGGTAGGCGCTCGGGACGTAGGTGCGCGCGAGGCGATAGGGATTGGAAGTTGTAGTCACGGTTGGCCACCTTATTCGCAAATCTTCTACGCTCGCTGGGTGACTTCCACCCCGACGCCGGTCTCGCTGCGTATGAAACCCGGTCCTAATCGCTTGGCCGTGACCGGTATCGGCAACGCCATGCTCGACATCATCACGCAAGATACCAAGGAGACCTACGCCGAACTCGGGCTGGTCAAGGCGGCGATGTCCCTGATCGACGAGAGTCAGCTCGATCGCTTCTATCAAGCCATGGGCCCGACCTTGGAGATGTCGGGCGGTTCGGTCGCTAACTCGATCGCCGGCGTCGCGGCGCTCGGGGGAACCTGTGGCTACATCGGGAAGGTCGCCGCCGACGAGTTTGGTGAGCGCTTTCGCCACGACCTGCGCTCGATGGGCGTCGAGCTCGACCTCGCGACCGCCCAGCCCGACGAGGGCGCGACGGGTCGCTGCCACGTATTTATTACCCCCGACGCCCAGCGCACCATGGCGACGTACCTGGGCGCGTCGAATCAGCTGCGGGTGAGTGACATTCGCGAAGATCTCATCGCGCGCTCCGAGATCACCTACGTCGAGGGCTATCTCTTTGACTTACCACCCGCGAAAGAAGCGATCCGCAAAGTCGTCAACTTCGCCCACGACCACGATTCCATGGTTGCGCTTTCACTGTCGGACTCATTCTGTGTCGATCGACACCGTCGCGACTTCTTAGACCTGGTGACCGGCGACGTCGACGTGCTGCTGGCCAACGAGGCGGAGATTCTCTCCCTCTTTCAGCTCTCCCATCTCGACCAAGTCTTTGGCGCCCTCGACGAACTGGGTATTTTGGCGGTCGTGACGCGCGGTCCCCAGGGTGCCGACGTCGCCACCGTAAGCGGTGTGGTGCGCGTACCCGCGTCCGAGGTCACCCGCGTGGTCGATCAGAACGGCGCCGGCGATATGTTCGCCGCGGGCTTTCTCTACTCGTTGGCCCTCGGCGCCGACCCGGTCGAGGCCGCGGAGTTGGGTTCGCTGTGCGCGGGCGAGGTGATCACGCACTTAGGCGCGCGACCCGAGTCTGATCTCGAGGAGTTGGCGATCGAGGCGGGACTTCTCTAGTTTTTAGAGGCCCTGGGCGTCGAGTTCGGCGTCGAGGACCCGCGTGCGTTGGGTCTCGTAGCGCGTCCAAATCACCGCGATAGGGATACAAGCGAGCAGCATGAGCGCGTCGCCCCCGATCCACATGATCGCCCCACCGAGGTGTATATCGTTCAAGATCGACGTCGCGGTAGCGCCGTGGGGGGCGAGGTCACGGTAGGCGGGGAAGGGATTCTTCGAGGTCATCGCGAGCGCGAGTCCGGTGAACGTGTCGACCGGTACGGCCGCCATCACGAAGACCAAGCGAAGTCCCGGGTGTAACGCGGCGCCGCGCTCGCGGCCGAAGGCGACGCGAAAGAAGAGGTAGCCCACCACAAGGAATCCGATGTGTTCAGTGTTGTGCAGTGCCTCGTGGGTCAACATGAGATTGAACAGACTGGTCAAGTGCGTGAGCGGGATGAACACCGCGTACAGCCCAAAGACGACAATGGGGTGGGTGAGCGTACGCAGCACGCGTCCGTCGAGGAAGGATCGCCCGCGGGCACCGAGAACTTGGTAGGCCAGCTCGAAGGGGGCGCCGAGTGCGAAGAGCGGCGCGGCCACCATGATCAACAAGAGGTGCTGAATCATGTGGTCGGCAAAGTACGTGCCGTCGTAGACGGCAACGATGCTCTCCACCGCTAAAAACGTAACGAACAGTCCCGCCAGAAAACAGAACGTCCGCGAGCGCGGCCAGTCGCGACCGCGCTGCGCGAGGAGGTAGGCCGTGGCAACGCCGATGATCAGTACGTTGGGCACCAGGGAGAACTGCCACAGATTGAGGTGGTGGAGTGAAAATGCGGTGTTCATCGAACCCATGGCCCGACCATCCTAGGTTCGCTTACGTCGTCGCAACTTTGGGTCATTAGGATGACCGTCGTGAAGTCCAAGTATTTCTCGCCTCGAGCGATGGGATTGCACGGCGCCCTCATTGTGTGGATTACGTCGTGCGCGGTCGCGGCCTGGTGGCAGGTCGGTCGCGCGATTCAGGGCAATTCGCTGAGTTTTCTCTACGCCATTGAGTGGCCCGCCTTCGCCGTGCTTGGCGTGTTGGGTTGGTACGCCCTCTTAAACCTTGAAAAAGTTCCCGACGAAGAGATTGAGGCGCGTCGTCAGTACGAAGAGCGCATGCGCGAAGAGGCCCGCGCCGCGCGGGTGGCCGCGCAAGACGAGGACCCCACGCTGCGCGCCTACAACGACCACCTCGCCACGCTCGCGACCAAACCCAAGAAGCGTCTCTGGGGTCACTAGTGGAGACCACGTTTCGGCGCTACCGCTTGATGTCCTTCGTGACCGGAACGACGTTATTGATTTTGATGGCCACGCTGGTCCTGCACCGCGTTGACCTCGGACTGTGGCAGCACTTGCATCTCGTCGTTCGCGTGGTCGGCATCGGTCACGGCGTCGTGCTGTACCCGATCTACATGATCATGTGTTTTAACGTCGTGTTGAAGTTTCGTCTCAACCTGGCCCTTCTCGGACTCATGTTCTTCGCGGGCTTCGTGCCCGGCCTCGCCTTTTACCTGGAATACCGTCTGCGTCGGCGCTTCTATCCCGCGGGTCTGCCGCGCGCGTGAGGCCCTGGCTCGAGCGTCGCGTCATCGCGTTCGCCCATCAAGGGGGATCCTTCGAGGGCCCGTCCTCGACGCTTTACGCCATTGACCAAGCGTTACGAGCGGGGGCGCACGCCATCGAGCTCGACGTGCACGCCACGAAGGATCGCCACCTCGTGGTCTGCCACGACGAAACGGTCGATCGAACGACGAATCACGTCGGCGCCATCGCGCAGCTCACCCTGAGCGAACTACGTGAAATGGATAACGCCTACTGGTGGGTTGAGGGCGACAC
>JANWIR010000002.1 GCA_025449805.1 Acidimicrobiales bacterium
GAGCATTCATTATCGTGAGCAACGTCACCCGCCCGTGTCGGGTGACGGGGGGATTTGATAGTCATGTCCGTTGACGAAACGCAATCGGTCGACAACGACCGCCTGAAAGCACTGGGCTATCGCCAAGAGCTTTCGCGAGTACTGTCGTTGTTCGATAACTTCTCGGTGGCCTTTAGCTACCTCAGCCCGATGGTCGGTATCTACTCGATCTTCATCATTGGCCTCGGGACGGGCGGTCCGCGCTACCTCTGGACGATTCCGGTGGTGGTGGGCTTCATGACGCTCGTCTCGCTGGTCTTCGGTGAGCTGGCGAGTGAGTACCCACTTTCGGGGGCGCTCTACCAATACGGTAAGTACAACATCGGCCCGCGCTACGGCTGGTTCGTCGGCTGGATCTACGGCTTCGCGCTGCTCGCCACGGTGGCTTCAGTGGACTCGGGCATCGTCGGTTACGTGACGGGCCTCAGCAACATCTGGTTTAAGACCCACCTCAACCCGAGTGATCACTTGACCATTTTCGTGATCGTGGCGATCGTGATCATCCTGTCGGCGATTATGAACTCGGTAGGCGCCAAGCTCCTGGGTCGCGTCGCACGTTTTGGGGTCTACGTCGAAACGATTGGAACCTTCGGTGTCTTTATCGCCCTCGCGATTAAGGGTTTTCACCACGGCTTTAGCTACCTCGGCTCAACGCAAGGCGTTGAGTACCTCAAGACCAACCCCTTTGGCGTTAACTTCTCGGGTCACTGGCTGACCGGGGCCGCGTTGGTGGCGGTGCTCGCCAACGTCTACATCTTCTACGGCTTTGAGTCGGCCGGCGACATAGCCGAAGAGACCAAGGACGCGGGACGGCAGGTGCCCAAGGCCATGCGCAACGCCATCTTGTACGGCGGCATCGCGTCGTTCGTTCTCGTACTCGGGCTCTTGCTCGCGATCCCCAAATCCGGGGTCGGCGCGGTGATTGCGGGCGGCGTGCCGGTCATCTTGGCCCAGTTGCCGGGGTGGCTCCAGGACTTCTTCCTCGTCATGGTGATCATCGCCTTCTTTAGCTGTGGCACGGCGGTGCAGGGAGCGGGCGCGCGCGTCGCCTTCGCGCTGGCGCGCGACGGTGCGGTACCCGGTTCGTCGATGTTGCGCAAAGTCTCGTCCCGTCACAAGACGCCGGTGAACGCCATTCTCGTGGGCACCATTGTGCCCTTCGCCTTCTTGTTGTTGGTCCTCATCAACCCGTCGAAGAACGTGCACATCTTGTGGTTCGACTACCCGGCCCACGTGAACGCGCTCTTTGCGCTGGTCTCCTTTGCCACGTCGGGTATCTACCTTTCGTTCTTTCTCACCGTGCTCGGTTCATTCATCGCGCGCCGTCGAGGCTGGGTACCGAGTGGGTCGTTCACCTTGGGTGCGTGGGGCAACGTCGTGACGATTGCGGCAATGGTCTACCTCGGCGCGATGTTGCTCAACATCGTCTGGCCCAGTCCGCTTACCAGTGGACGCGGTGCGCTCTTTAACTACGGCTGGATTACGTTGCTCGTGATGTTCATCATCGTGGCGGCGGGCGCTCTTTACGAAGGATTAGCGCGACCCGACCGAGGCGTGCGGGCCGAGTAACGCGTGGGGAACGCCCGTCCTCGCGGCGGGCGTTCCCCACCCTGACCAGGTACTATCAGTAAAACGAGCACTAGCACTCTCTTCATGAGAGTGCTAAAATAGGACCGTCAGCCGCTCGGTTGACCAAGAGTGAAATTGGTTACTAGTTACAGGAGGTCTGTATGGCTCTTGTTCGTAATGACTCGTTTCGTGACATCGACCGGTTCTTGAAGCAGTTCTGGGTCACTCCAGAAATCAATCGCTTTCACGCCGTGCCGATGGACGTCTACCGCAATGGCGACTCGTTCCTCGTCGTCGTGGACCTGCCGGGCGTCAAGCCGGCCAGCATCGATCTGACGGTCGAGGACAACGTGTTGTCGATTCGCGCCGAGCGTTCGGTACCCACTTCGGTCGAGGGCGTGGACCGTACGGTGGCCGAACGACGCTTTGGCACCTTCCAGCGCCAGATTCACTTGGGCACGAAGGTCGACGCGGAAAACATTCGCGCGAACTACGAAGACGGGGTCTTGACGGTCGTCATTCCCATCGCGGCGCACGCGAAGCCGCGTCGTATCGAGGTTGCGGTGTCAAAGGACGCCAACGCTATCGACGCGTAAGTCGTAAGGAGGAAGCCGCCGCGTCGCCCCCCGCGACGCGGCGGCTTCGCGATTAGGGGAAGAGTCCGCGCACGCGGGTCGCCTCGGCGATGCGCTCGACGCCGAGCGCCAGGGCCGTTTCGCGCAGCGGCACGTTGAGCTCTTGTTGGCGAGCCCAGACCTGCTCGAAGGCTTCGCGCATGGTGCGCTCGAGGCGCTGGTGGAAGAGTTCGGGCTCCCACCAGTAACCCTGAAGATCCTGAGCCCACTCGAAGTACGAGGCCACGACGCCGCCGGCGTTGGCGAGGACGTCGGGCACGACCGGGATACCGCGGCTGGCGAGCACCGCCGCGCCGTCACCGGTGGTGGGGCCGTTCGCCGCCTCAATCACCACGCTCGCCGACAAGTTGTTCGCCACGGTTTCGGTAATGAAACCGCCCAGGGCGGCGGGAATGGCGATGTCACTGTCGATTGTAAAGATCTGGTCGGCCGGGACTTCGTCGGCCCCGGGATAACCCATGATGGTGCCGGCTTCGCTGTAGTGCTTGGCCATGAGCGCGGGGTCGAGTCCCTCGGGTACGTGAATGGCGCCGTGCACGTCGGCGAGTCCGACGACCTTCATGCCGCGCTTGGTCAAGAGTTCGACAAGCGGGCCGCCGACCTTGCCGTAGCCCTGAATGACGACGCGCGCGCCCTCGGGCGAGCGCTCGAGGCGTTGGAGAATGGCGGCGGTACAAATCGTCACGCCGACCGAGGTCGCGCCCGCGTGGCCGAGCGTGCCACCGATCGATAGGGGCTTGCCGGTCACCACGCCGGTGACGTTGTGACCGCGCAACATCGAAACCGTGTCCATGATCCAACTCATCACCTGGGTGTCGGTGTTGATGTCGGGAGCGGGAATGTCGCGGTCCGGTCCAATCATCGGCGCAATAGTGAACGCGTAGCGGCGAGTGAGTCGCTCAAGTTCGCCGCGCGAGAGCAACGTCGGGTCGACCGCGACCCCGCCCTTGGCGCCGCCGTAGGGGATGTTCACGACTGCGCACTTAATCGACATGTCGGCGCTGAGCGCCGCGATTTCGTCGACGTTGACGCTCGGGTGAAAGCGAATGCCGCCCTTACCCGGACCGCGTGAGGTGTCGTGTTGGATTCGCCAACCAGTGAACATCTCCACCTCGCCCGAGTCCATCCTCACCGGTACCGCGACCTCGAGAATTCGCTCTGGCGTGACGATGCGTTTGATCATGCCCTCGTCGAGACCAAGCAGGTGACCCGCCTGTTCGATGAGTGACGCGACATGGAGCCAAGGATTGAACGCGTGAGCGTCCACCTCGTGGGAACGTGTGACCACGATGCCACCAACCTTCAAAGGATGTGAAAGCGCCGTTGCTTTCATCACCAGCGTAGGAGAGGAACGGCCCCTCGTGGCGCCACGCGGCGCCCTCGAGGGGTTGGGTTACTGTGGCACGAAAGTGACCAGAAGGGGTCCTCGTGAAGATCTCCACCATGTTGAGTTACTCGGGCGGTTTCCAGGCCGCCGCGCGCGAGGTCGCCGAAATGGAAAAGGCCGGTTTGGATCTGGTCTGGGTCGCCGAAGCGTACGGCTTCGACAGCCCGTCCCTGATGGGCTACCTGGCCGCGCTGACCTCACGGGTCGAGATCGGGGCGGCCATCTTGCCGATCTACACCCGTACCCCGACGCTGATCGCCATGACCGCGGCCGGGATTGACGCGCTCAGTGACGGACGCTTTCACCTGGGACTCGGCGCCTCGGGCCCCCAGGTTATTGAGGGCTTTCACGGCGTGCCCTACACCAACCCCCTGGGTCGCACGCGCGAGATCGTAGAGATCTGTCGTTCGGTGTGGCGTCGTGACGCGCCCGTGGTGCACCAGGGCAAGAACTTCACCTTGCCACTGCCGGCCGATCAGGGGACGGGTCTGGGAAAGCCGCTCAAGATCATCGCGCACCCCGTGCGCAGCGAGATTCCGGTATGGATCGCGTCGCTGGGCGAAAGGAACGTCGAGCTCACCGCCGAGATCGCCGACGGTTGGATCCCGATCCTCTTTATCCCCGAGCGCGCCCGCGACGTCTGGGGCGCGCCCCTCGACGCGGGCGCGGCCAAGCGCGATCCGGCGCTGGGTTCGTTGATGATTACGGCCGGGGGGCTCCTGGCGATTGGTGAGGGTGACGAGATCACGCAGCTACGTGAGCTGCAGCGCTCGATGGTGGCGCTCTACGTCGGGGGCATGGGCGCGAAGGGTAAGAACTTCTACAACGAACTCGCGATTCGCTACGGCTACGAAAAGGAGGCCGCGGTGATTCAAGACCTCTACCTCGCGGGTAACAAGCGCGACGCCGAAGCGGCCGTGCCCAATGAGTTCTTGGAGCTCACGACCCTGTGTGGACCCAAGAGCTACGTCGCTGAGCGCATCGCCGCCTTTCGCGCGGCCGGGGTGACGCACCTGCAGGTCCACCCCCTACCCCAAGCCGGTCAGAGCGCCGCGTCGCTCATCGCCGAGGTGAAGGAAATGCTCTAGGCGCTCTCACGCGTCGCGTCGCGCCCACCCGAGGCGAGCCACGCTTCGTACATCGTGGCGTAGGCGCCACCGCGGCGTAGGAGTTCGCTCGGTGAGCCGATTTCGACGATGCCGCCGTGGTCAATCACGACGATACGGTCGGCGCGCTGGGCGGTAGTGAGACGGTGCGCAATGAGGATTGCTGAGCGTCCTTCGAGCAGACGATCGAGCGCGCGCTCGATCACCGTCTCGCTCTGGAGATCGAGCGACGACGTCGCCTCGTCGAGGATGAGCACGCGCGGTCGCGCGAGGAAGGCTCGCGCGAGCGCGAGGAGTTGGCGCTCGCCGGCCGAGAGGGTCTGGCCGCGCTCGTGCACCACCGTGTCGAGTCCCTGCGGGAGCCGCTCGACGAGGTCGCGCAGTCCCACGACCTCGACGGCCTCGTCGAGGTCGGCGTCGGTCGCCTCAGGTCGGCCAAAGCGCAGGTTCTGGCGCATGGTGCCGGCGAAGAGGAAGGGCTCTTGGGGTACCACGCCGAGTTGTGAGCGAAGCGAGTGCAGCGTGACGGTCTTGACGTCGACGCCGTCGACCAACACCCGTCCCGCGGTCGGGTCGTAGAAACGGTTCGCCAGTTTGGCCATCGTGGACTTCCCGGCGCCGGTCGGGCCGACGAAGGCGACGGACTCGCCCGGGGCGATCTCTAAGTTGACGTTGCGCAGCACCGGGCGCGCGGGGTCGTAGCCGAAACTCACGTCCTCGAAGGTCAGTCGCCCCTCCACCGCGCCGAGCGTTGTCGCGTCGATGCTCTCGTCGACGCTGGGTGGCGTCTCTAAGAGTTCGCGAAGGCGAATGATGGACGAACGGCCCTGCTGCAGGGCGTTGTACTGCTGGACCAGTAACTGGATGGGCTGAAAGAAGCGATTCAAGTACAAGAAGAAGGCAATCAGCGCACCGATCGTCAGTTGGTGGTGCAACACCATACGTCCGCCAATCCCGAGCAGCAGACCTTGGGCCAAAATGCCGATCATGATCGTCGCGGGTCCGTAGATGGCGTTCACCCGGCCGGTGTAGAGGTTGGCGTCGCGGTAGGCACCCACCACGTGGCGGTGATTGACAATGTTACGGCGCTGGCGGTTGTTGGCGGTAACGACGCGAATCCCGTAGAGCGACTCAGAAAGGTCGGCGAGCACGTTGGCGATGCGGTCGCGACTGAGCAGATAGCCACGCTCAGACGCGTGGTGGAACCAAACCGAAAAGGCGAAGAGTATCGGCACGATCAACACCACCGTCCACGTCGCGAGGACCACGTTGGTCGCGAAGAGGACGACCGTGATGACGATCATCGTGAGCCCCTGGAGCGCGAATTGACTCACGCCGTCTTGGATGAGCTGTTGGAGGTTTTCGATATCACTCGTCATGCGACTCATCAAGACGCCGGCCTTCTCCTCGGTGAAGAAGTCGAGGCTGAGCCGTTGGAAATGGGTGAAGACGCGAATGCGTAGGTCGTGCATGACGCGCGACGCGAGTTTGCCGGTCACCAGGGCCTGCGCGCGTTGGGCGTACGTGCCCAAGAGGGCGAGCACCAGGTAGGCGAGACCACACGCGGTAATCACGCGCAGTGAGTGGTGACCAGGGGCCATGCCGTGGTTAATCGCGACCTCGGTGAGTTTGGGACCACTTTGTAACAGCAGACTGATCGCGATCACCAACAGCGAGGCCGTCACGACCCAGCGCTTGTAGGCCCAGAGCATCGAGGGCAGCGTCAATCGACGACGTTCGCGCGCACTGGGGCGTTGGGTGAAGTTCAGTCGCGAAGGTTCGTGGACGGGCTCGTCGGCGAGCAGCGCGGCCGCGCCGGCCTGAAGTTCGCTCGGGATACCACCGAAGGGCAGATTGTTCGAGGAGCTCGCGACGTGGGGACCCCCGCCAAAGCCGCCACCGCCGCCACCCCAGCCGCCACCCCAGGCCACTAGTCGACCTCGCCGTCGTCAACGGTGCTCTGGGCCAAGACCTCGGCGTAGAGGGGCGTCGTGGCGAGCAGTTCCTCGTGCGTGCCGCTCGCGACGATGCGGCCCTCGTCGAGCAAAAGAACGCGACTAGCGAGGGCGATGGTCGAGACGCGGTGTGCGATGACGATCGTGGTGCGCTGGGCGAGCAGTGTTCGTAGCGCCTCGTAGATGCCGGCTTCGACGTGCACGTCAATCGCGCTCGTGGCGTCGTCGAGAATCAGAATCGGGGGATTGACGAGCAGCGTGCGCGCGATCGCGATGCGCTGACGCTGACCGCCCGAGAGGGTGTAGCCCCGCTCACCCACCACGGTGTCGTAGCCCTCGGGCAGGCGGTCGATGAACTCGGCGGCGTTGGCCGCCACGGCGGCGGCCACGATCTCCTCGCGCGTCGCCTCGGGACGCCCGTAGGCGATGTTCTCGGCGATGGAAATGGAAAAGAGGAACGGCTCGTCGAGCACCACGCCGACGTTGGCGCGCAGTGAGCGCAAGGTCAGCGCCCGTACGTCGTGACCGTCGACGCGTAGGTCCCCATCACTCACGTCGTAAAAGCGCGTGAGGAGTCGCGCGATGGTGGATTTGCCCGAGCCCGTACGCCCCACGACCGCGACCGTTTCGCCCGGGGCGATTTCGAAGTTAACGTCGGCGAGAATCTCGGCGCCGTTGGCGTAGGCGAAGCGCACGTGCTCAAAGACCACGTGGCCGGTGACGTTCTCGAGGTCGTAGGCGCCGGGCGCGTCGACGATCTCGGGGTTCTCATCCAAAATCTCAAAGATGCGCTCCGCGCTGGCCTTGGCGCGTTGGCCCATCATGACCAACTGGCCGAGCATCATGAAGGGCGCCTGGAGCATCAAGAGGTAGGCGTTAAAGGCGAGGATCGCCCCGATACCGAGGTGGCCGTCAATAACCATCCACCCGCCAAAGAAGAGCACCAGGGCGAGACCCAACTGGGGAAGGTTCTGGGCCCAGGGCCCCCACGTCGCGCGCAGTTGCGCGTCTTTGACGTACGCCCAGGCCACGCGCTCGGCGGCGTCGGCCAACCGATTGATCTCGGCCTCTTCCTGGGCGAAGGACTTGACGACCCGCACGCCGTTGACGTTCTCGTCGACAATGGTCGCGACCTCGGCGAGGCGTGCCTGCGTGATCCACGAGATGGGAAAGAGGACCTTACGCATCTGGATCGAGACGAAGTAGAGCAGGGGCATTACCGTCATGGCAATAACGGCCAGCCACGCGTTGATCGTGAGCATGAAGCCAAAGGCGATCACGCCAATGAAGCACTGCACGATGATGAGCGGCGCGAAGGTGGAGTACATCTGCACACTGCGAATATCGGAGTTGGCCCGGCTGATGAGTTGCCCGGACTGCACACGGTCGTAGAAGGCGAACGACAGCCACGTCATGTGCTCATAGATCAACGAACGCAGGTCTGCCTCGACGTTGTAGGCGGTCGCGAAGACGTACTGGCGCGAAACGAGTCCGGTGATCCCGGCCAGGACGCCAACGATCAAGATCTCGATGACCGCCCGGCTCAGCGACGCGTTGTGCTTCACGAGGGAGTGGTCGATCGCGTGATTGAGCATGTTCGGCACCAGCGTCTGAAAGACCAGGCTCAAAAAGGACAACGAAATCGCCGCGACGAAGGTGACCCGGTGCGCGGCGATGACCGGCAAGATGCGTCGCCACCACGCGAGGGAGCGGTCGCGCGAGATCTGACGTTGCGGTCCGGGGTAGTGCGAACGTACGCCGCCGAGGGGATTGGCCCCTTCGCGCCTCTCCGCGGTGTCGGAAGCGGAGAGGGAGGATGGCACCGGACCACCCTACCGGCGAGCGTTGGCACACCGTCGTGGACGACGCCGGTGCAATCCGGCCGCGCGACGTAGTGTGAGCGCGTGGATTCGCTACTCGTCATCACGCACCCCCTCGTCGCGGACAAGGTTCGCCAGCTCCGTGACGAGCGCACCAGCAACGCCGATTTTTTGCGCCTGGCCGGGGAGATTTCGCGCTTCGTGGCCTACGAAGCGTTTCGCGACACGCCCGTGACGCCGACGACCGTCGACACGCCCGTCGTGAAGGGTGCGCCGGCGGTGCGCGTCGAGACGGAGTACCTCATCGTGCCGATCTTGCGCGCCGGACTCGGCATGAGTCCCGCCGTCCAAGAAGTACTACCGCGTCACCGCGTGTGTCTGGTGGGACTACGTCGTAACGAATCGACACTGCAGCCCGACGTGTACCTCGACGGTCTGCCCGAGTCACTCGACGGCGTGCACGTCGTTTTGTGTGACCCGATGCTCGCGACGGGCGGATCGTTGGACTGCGTACTCACCATGCTGCGCGCGCGCGGCGCGGGCGAGATCACCGTGCTGTGTTTGATCGCGGCGCAGCCCGGCGTTGATTTCGTGACGGCACGCCACCCCGGCGTTTCCATCGTCGCCGCCGCGCTCGACGCCACGTTGACCGAACACGGCTACATCACGCCCGGACTTGGCGACGCCGGCGATCGACTCTTTGGTCCGCCCGCGCGGTAACGCTTAGAGTCCGATGTCCTCGTGCCAAAGCTCGGGGTGGGTCGCGATGAAATCCTGCAACAACGTGGTGCACGTTTCGTCATTGAGTAGGACAATCTCGACGCCGAGCTCCTCGAGCCAGTCGTGACCACCGTGGAAGTTCGTGGCCTCGCCGATCACGACCGCACCGATGTTGAATTGGCGCACGAGTCCCGAGCAGTACCAGCACGGTGAGAGGGTCGTGACCATAACGCACTCGGGGTAGTCGCGGCGGCGCCCAGCCTTACGAAAGGCGTCGGTCTCGGCGTGGACGGAGGCGTCGTCTTCTTGGACGCGCCGGTTATGTCCCGAGCCGAGCAGCGTACCGTCGCGCGTGAAGAGGGCGGCGCCGATGGGGATGCCGCCTTCGGCGAGACCCGCGCGGGCTTCGTCGAGGGCGACGGTGAGCATCGTCGCGGCGAGGTTGTGGTCAAGGGGCGTTCGAGGTGTGGTCATGGTTTCAGTATGCTCCAGCACCGTGGAAACGCGTCGCTACGCCGTGTCGGTCGGTAGTCAAGCGGTGGAGCTACCCGTCGTGACGCTGAACGACGACTTGGCGCTGGCGATGTTGATCACCGTGGACATGGGCGTTCGCTTCATGTCCCAGGCGGGACTCGAGCTAGCCGAGATTCTTCGCCCCTTTAACGTCGACATCGTGGCGACCGTGGCGACCATGGGGATTCCCCTGGCGGTCGAGGTGACGCGCCACCTGGGCCTTGATCAGTACGTCATCTTGCACAAGACGCCCAAGATCCACTTGGCCGACGCCGTGAGTGAACCGGTGCGCTCAATCACCACGAACGCCGACCAGCGCCTGCTCTTTGACCGTGCGCGGGTTCCCGACGTGCAAGGTAAGCGCGTCGCCATCGTCGACGACGTCATCTCCACGGGTGCCTCGACCGGGGCGGCGTTACGGCTACTGCGTCGCGTGGGCGCGCAGGTCGAGGTCATCGGCACGCTGGTGACCGAGGCGTCGCTCTGGAAAGAGGCGCTGGGCGAGGACGCGGCGATGGTCCACGCACTCGGTTCCATTCCGGTCTTTCGCCCCGACCACTCCGGCGCGTTCGTCGAAGACTGGGTCGGTTAGGAACGGCAACAAGGCCCGGTCTTCGACGAGACCGGGCCTTGTTGCTGACGCGCTAGGCGTTAGAGATTCGGCTCGAGTTCGCGTTGACGCGCGACCTGGGTTGCGACGTGCGGGTGCGCCTTTTCGAGAACGAAGTAGAGACCGCCGGCGAGAATGACGCCGATCCAAATCGAGAAGTCCGCGCCGCCGTACCAGCCGGCCTTGCAGACGCCGCTGACCAAGTTGCCCGCGCAGGCGCCGCCGTAGTGGTTCGAAATGGGCGTCATCCAGTGGAAGGGGAAGTTCACGGGCGGCGGCGCCTTCGAGTAGGCCATCGTCGCGCCGACCAGGCCCACGGCGAAGGCCACGACCGCGTTCCAGTTCACGCCGACCCCACCGACGTAGTAAATCCCGCCCTTATCCGTACGCTGCAGTTCGGCTGCGTTGTAGCGCATCTTGCGCATTAACCAGTCCACAATGTAAATGGCGAACCACGGCGCGATCCACACGATAATGACCCCGACGAACTCCTTCATGTAGAGCGAGAAGGTCGACTGGAACTCGGCCCAGATGGTGAGTAGACACGCGAGGATTGAGTCCATGACGACCGCTTGGTAGCGCTTGAGGCGCAGTCCGAGCGCCTGGAGGGACACGCCCGAGGAGTAGAGGTCGAGTGAGTTGATACCGAAGAGCTGCACGATGGCGAAGATCAAGAAGATTGCGACGAACCAACTCGGCATCACGTGTTGAATGTGCATTGCTTCAAATGGGTTCGCGCCGTTCCACGCCGCCGACTCCGCCGACGACGACAAGAAGGTGTAGGTCAAGGCGCCGAGCGTCATCACGATGATTTCGGGGACGGCAGTACCGAGGAACATCCATCCGACGATCGAGCTCTTCTTAGTCTCGCGAGGGAGGTAGCGCGTGTAGTCATTCCCGCACTCCGTCCAGCCAAGTCCCGACAGGGCGATGGTGAAGGCGAGGCCCGCGGTGTAGAGCTCCCAGCCGCCACCGAATCCCTTGAAGTTACTGGTGCCGTGCTTGAAGTCGTAGATCGCGAGCACCACGAAGATCGCGGCGAAAGGAATGATGAGGGCTCGCAGCACCTTCACCATGGTCGCGTGGCCGAGGTAGGGCATCACGGCTTGAATCGCGGCCGCCAGAATAATGAAGACGACCTTCAACCCGCTGTTGACGTGGACGCCCGCCATCTGGGAGAGCACGATGGCAGCACCCACGATGAGAATGAGACCCTCGGTCTCAAAACCAAGTTGGGTAATCCAATTGAAGAACGCCACGATGCGCGATCCCTTCGTGCCAAAAGCCGCGCGCGAGATCGTGAAGGCGGTCGTGCCAGCCTCGGGGCCCTGGAGCGACGCAATTCCTAAGAGGAAGTACGAGAGGTTGCCCAAAATAATGATGGACACGGCCGTCCAAAAGGAAAACCCAAAGCCCATGAGAATCGCGCCGTAAAAGAAGTACTCGATGTTCAGCGAGGTTCCGCCCCACAGCGCGCCGATATTGCGCGCGGTGGCCCAGCGTTCAGATTCTTGGATGTAATCGATGCCGTGTTGTTCAACGCGAAAGGCCGGGTCGCCCGGTGATCCGTCGTGTGAATCGATTGTCGTTGCCACTGTGGTGGTCCTCCCTAGATAGTTGGTGAAGCGCACGCACGACCTCGTGAGGCGCTGGCCGTACCGGCCCAGTTTGCCCGACGAGCGCCCCTCGGGCGCGCTTCCGTGGAGAGATTTCACCAGATTTGACCGGCCCGAAACAGTGGCGCAGATTTAGTGGCTTCTTAGCCCCGTACCACGAGGTTTCTATCTTGGCTCGCGATACTGACGCGGTCTCGATTTCTCCCTTGCGCGAGACGGAAAGTAGGCCCTCATGTACCGAGGTTCCAAGAAGAAATTGACGCGGCGCTTTCCCGCACTCGTCGTGGTCGGCGCCCTCGCGGCTGGCGGCGCGGTCGCGGCCGTTGGCGCAGTCGGCGCCTCGACGCACGACGAACACGCGTCGCGCGCCGCGACGGCGAACGCGCACGGTCCCCTGGGCCACCCCGCCGAAGCATCGTTCCGCCCGGGTTTCGCCTCGGACGGCGGCGCACTGTAGGGGCCCGACCGCATAATTTCGGGGTCCGGGCGTACCCTCCCAGCGCCCGGGCCCCGCGTCGTACCCCCCAAAAATCATCCATAAATCGTGAACATACCGCTGGGTAACTTCTTGCTAAGTTGCGCCAGGTGGGCAGAGCGCACAAGGCGTTCGCTCCGGGGGGAAAGTGGGATCACGATGTCTTCGTCTTCAACGTTTGATCGTCGGAAGTTTCTAACGCATTCAGCGGCCACGGTGGGTGGTGTCGCGATGGCCGGAACCGTCGTGGACGGACTGATCGCCAACGTGGCGGGGGCCACGGTCGGCGTCAACGCCGCCAAGCCGAAGATGGGTGGAACCCTGACGGTGGGGACCCTCTCGGACGTGCCGAACTACCACGTCTTTAACGGCGCGCAGGGGAAGATGGACGCTTCGGGCTTCTGCGTGGCGAACGCCCTCTACGACCCACTCTTCGTCATGTCGGCCAACGGCAAGGTGGCACTGCCAATGCTGGCCCTCTCGGCCAAGCCGAACGCAAATTACACAGTGTGGACGATTGCACTACGACAAGGCGTTACCTTCACCAACGGGGACGCCTTTAACGCTGACGTCGTCGTGGCGAACTACAAGGCCGCCGCGGCCGACCTTACCGTCGGATTGGCGATTCGCCCGATTATCGCCTCGGTAACCAAGGTCGACGACTACACGGTTAACTACAACATGGTGGTCCCGTTCTCGACGTTCCCGACCTCACTGGCCGAGACGCAGATTTGCTACATGTCGCACCCGTCGTCGTTCTCCCCAACGTTTACGGGTACGCCCATTGGCACGGGACCCTTCAAGCTTTCGTCGTGGCAGGTGGGCGTGAAGTCGGTGTTCGTGAAGAACAAGGACTACTGGCGCACCGACGCGCACAGCCGCTCGTTGCCGTACCTCAACGGCATCACCTTCAAGACCATTCCCGACCCGGCGTCGCGCAACCAGGCCCTGCAATCGGGCGCCGTCGACATGATCCTTCAACAAGACGGTACGCAGATCAACTTGCTGAAGAAAATGCGCGGCGTGTCGGTGTTGAGCGACGTCAACGCACCGCGCGACCCGTCCATTAACTGTCTGATCGTGAACACGACGGGTACGTTGAACCAGTACTTCGCGTGGGCCGGTCAGTTCGCGTCGCTCGGGGTACCGGGTGCGCTGTCGTACTTGCTGAAGGGTCAGCCGGTGCCGCTCCAGGTGCAAGAGGCGATCTTCGTGGGCACCCAGGGTGCGGTCGACCCCTCGACCGGTCAGTGGAATACCAAGCTCAAGCCGGTGTTGAACGACCCGACGATTCGCGCCGCCTGCGCGATGGCGATCAACCGCGGTACCTACAACCGCGTCATCGACGGCGGCAACGGATTAGTGGCCGACGGCATCTTCCGCAAGGCGTCGCCGTACTACAAGAACCCGGGCTACCCGGCCTACAACCCGAAGAAGGCCAAGGCCCTGGTCGACGCGTACAAGAAGAAGAACAACGTCACGGACGTCTCGTTCGTTATTGACATTGTCTCGGGCAGTGCGACCGCGCAGAAGCAGTTCGGGTTCATCCAGCAGCAACTGGCCGCGGCCGGCATCAAGGTCACGCCACGCGCCGACGTGCAGTCCACGTTGATCAACAACGTGATCTACGGCGAGTACGACGCGTCAACCTGGAACCAGTTCGGTGGCGTCGACCCGTCGTTGAACTATGTGTGGTTCTTGAGCCAGCCCGCGACCACCGGCCTCGCGGCCGGCGGCCTGGGCCTCGACCAGTTGCCCGCGGGCACGTTCATCGCGGGCGCGGTGAACTTCGCGCACCAGGGCGACCCGGTCGTGGAGGGCTCAATGCTCGCCGCTCTCGCGGCGCGGCCCGGCTCGGCCGGCCAGAAGGCCGCCTGGTCCAAGGTCAATGAGCAGTTCGGTAAGGACGTGCCCTACCTCTGGCTCGACACTTTGGTTAACGCCTGGGCGGCCCGATCCAACGTGCAAAACTGGGCGTCGGGTACCGCGGGTGACGGGACAACGCGTTGCCTGAGCCCCGACGGTGGTTCGGCGCGTTGGGACCAGATCTGGAAGAAGTAACGCTTCGTTCGTTTTACGAAGGCGAGGGGTCGACGTCGGTCGGCCCCTCGTTCTTCGTTACGGGACCTCTTTTTGAACGCGCCCGCGCACGTCACGCCACCACCACAGGGTGGTCAGCGCCAGAAGGCCCGACAGCACGGCGACCAACGTGAAGGGTAACGCGGTGTTGATCGAGAACAACGCCCCCGAAAAGCCCGCCGCCAACGCGAGCGAGGCGGTGTTGGCGGTGGTGTAGAGACCCTGGCGACGCGAAAGCTCGCGTTGGTGCGCGCCCTGGCTCAAGAGTGAGGAGATCGACGGCGCCGACAGCGACGCACCGATCGCTTCGATGGAACCAATAAAGAGGATCACGACGTTGTTATGTACGTGGGGGTAAATCGAGAGAAAACTCGCCCCACTCAAGAGTCCACCGAGGGCGACGAGGCGACGGTTCGCGTGGTCGGCGAGCCAGCCACCGAAGCGACTGAGCGTCGCCATTGGTATGCCAAAGAGGGTCCAACTGAGGCGAATCTGCAGAGACGAGGCGCCGTGCGCGTGCATTAAGAGACTCCAGCACGCCTCGTAGACGCCGATGATGAGACCCAGCGAACTCGCCGCGAAGAGCGTGCCGGTGATCTGGCGGTTCCACTGCAACTTCGGTAGCGGCTCGCTGGTAACGTGCTCGTTCCCGAGCGAGGTGCGCCACGCCACGACCGACGCACCCAGGCTGATAACGCCCGTCGCGAGGTAGGCGAGTCCGAGGTCGTTGACGCTGGCTAGGGAACCGACCATCGGGCCGAGGGCGAGGCCAAAGATCTGCGCGGCGAAGATCCGCGACATCGCGCGACCGCGCTGCTCCTCGGCGAAGAGGGCGGCCACCGCCGACAGCGACGTCACCTCGAAGGCGCCGGCCGAGGCACCCTGCAGCGCGCGCGCGATCATGAACCACAGGGCGCTGACGGGTAGGAGAAAAACCATGCTGGCGACGCCGTAGACGACGAGCGCGCCCACTAAGACTCTGCGGCGACCGAAGCGGTCGGCGACGTGACCGAGCGCGAACTGCGTGGCGACGCCCGCGACGAAGAACGACGACATGACGACCCCGACCATGGTGGCCGACGCGCCGCGATGCTCCAGAAAGAGGGGGAGCAGCGGGAGCGCGAGGGTCGCGCCCATCCACTGCAACGCGACGATAAGGGTCAGACGGCGCAGCGTCTGTTGCGCGCTCTGGGCCATAGAACCACGCTACTTTGGCGCGCTCCTTACAAAGTGTGACACTCGATCACGATGACCACCCCCAGGGCGAGGTAGAGCCAGGGCACCACCCGCGGCGCGACGCGCGTGCCCCAGCGCACGACGCCCTCACGCGTCGCGAGTGCGCTGGCCGACGTGACAAAGAGCAGCTCCCACAGCGCGAAGACGCCAATCGTGATGACACCGCGCACGACCCCGTTCGCGCGCAGGAGCGGTGCCCACACGGCGACGTTGTCGCCACCGAGCGAGAAGGTCAGGGCGAACGTGGTCAGGATGCCGCGGCGAAACTGTTGTCGCGTCACGGGGTGGCGAAACGCGTGCACCGCGAGCGCCCAAGGCGCGATCGCGAGAAGTCCAACGAGTCGCAGCGGTACCGCCGCCAGGACCGAACCAACCGCCGCCGCGATCACCACCAACAGCGCAATCGAGAAGGCGTGCGCCCAACTCACGCGACGGTGCCGTGACGTGTCGGTCACCACGAGTTGCGCGGCGAAGGCGAAGTAGTTATCGAACATGGTGCCGATAAAGGCCAGCGAGGCCGTGACGACGACGGCGACGTACGAAGGCACCCCGCGACCTTACCTGAGGGTAATTTCTTCCCGCGAAGTCGAACGGTAAGGTACATCTCGATGCTGCGAGAAGTCCTGGCGCCGACCGACGCCCAATTAGAGGCCGCGCGCCGGGTGGTCGCCGAGCACCTCACGCCCACGCCCACGGTGCGCGTCAACGTACGCGGACGGGCCGTCTGGGTCAAACTCGAGTCGCTCCAGGTCACGGGCGCCTTCAAGATTCGCGGCGCGCTGGCGGCCCTCAGCGCCGTGCGCGACGCCGATCCGTCGAGCGCGGTGATCACGTCCTCGGCCGGGAATCACGGGCTGGGAATCGCCCACGCGGCCGGCCTGCTCGGCGTGCGCGCGACGGTCGTGGTGCCCGCCAACGCGTCGGCCGCCAAGGTCGCCAAGTTGCAGAAGTACGACGTCGAACTCATTCAAATCGGCTCGTCCTACGACGACGCGCAGTCCCACGCGCTCGAACTGGCCGATCGACGGGGTCTGCACTACGTGTCGCCCTTTAACGACACCAACGTCATCGCCGGCCAGGCGACCGTCTTCGCCGAGATGATTGAACAGGCGCCGGACCTCGAGCACCTCGTGGTCTCCGTGGGCGGTGGGGGACTGCTGACGGGAACCTTGTTGGCGCGCGCACAAAAGGATCGACTCGACGTTCGTCTGACCGGCGTACAGCCCGAGGCATCGAGCGCGCTCTACCACGTACTACGCGGCGCGAGGATGAGTGAGATCGTGCATCGTCCGACCATCGCCGACGGTCTCGCCGGTGGCGGCGACGACGGGGCCATCACCAACACCTTGATCGCGCGCGCCGAGGTGCCCCTCGTGTTGGTGCCCGAACACGAGATTCGCGCCGCGGTCGCCGAGATCGCCGACGTCAACGGTCTGGTCATGGAGGGATCCGCCGCCGCGGCCTACGCGGCAATCGCGACGGGGCTGGTCGAGGACCCGACGTCGCAACTGGGCTTCATCGCGAGCGGACGCAACATCTCGCTTGACCTACTTATCCAACTCTTAAGCGAACGCGCGTCGCGCTAGACGACGCGCGCGAAGCCGCCCAGTAGGGTGGGCCCGTGACTGGACGGAATCGTTGGGGTGCGCTGGTGATCGCGGTCGTCGCGCTGGCCCTGACCGCCACGGGCGTGGTGGTAGCACTGACGGACTCCAACCCGACCGGTCTGGCGAAGGACCCCTTCAACCTCAATGGCTACCCGCCCAAGAGCGCGCAACTTTCGCTTCGCGTGACGACCGGCCAAGGCGCGGCCCTTTCGGCGACCATCAACGTCAACTTCCCCCGCAACGCGATTGAGTCCTTCGTCCAGTTCCCCATGGTCTTTGCCGCGATCAACGAAGACGTGCGCGTGGTGAACGGTGAGTTCTACCTTCGCAGCGCCAACGTCGCGAACGGTCCGTGGCTCGCGATGCCGCTCAAGAGTCCGAACCTCTTTGGCCTTTCGCTCGAATTAGTGCGCCCGGACGTCGCGCTCATTACGGGCCTCAACAAGAGCGTTCGTAAGAGCGGGTACGAAACCATCTACACCTTTACGCGTCACGACGTCGCGCTCAACGCACTGACCGGGGCTACGACCTCGACGCTCGGGTCGGTGAAGCTCACCATTACGACCGGCGCCTACGGTGAGGCGGTCGCCGCAACGCTGGTGCTCGCCACGGGGCGCCACGTCACGACCATTGCGGTCAACGTACTCGCCTACAACCAGTCGGTCAACGTCGCCGCGCCCGCGAAACGCGACGTGCGCCCAGTACCGCCGGCGCTGTTAAAGACGCTCACCGGCTCGCTCGCGCGCAGCGGCGTGGTGGTGCCGAACTTGCGTCAGATGATGAGCGGAACGGCCGCTTAGCGCCATGGCACCAATCGACGGTGAGCCCCGCTGGCCGGCCTCACTCGCGTTACTGGGTTGCGTGGGCCTCTACGCCGTACTTCCGAATCGTCTCGCCGTCGGACCGCACTGGATCGTGCCGGTGATCGTGGCGTTACCCATCATTCCCCTAAGCGCCCGTAAGCATCGTCACCCCAACGACTCGCCCTGGGTGCGCCGTATCACTATCGCGACGATTGCGCTCATAACACTCGCCAACGTCGTTTCGGTGGCGCTGTTGGTCCACCTGTTGCTGGTCGCACACGTGCAACAGGGCCGACGACTTATCTACGCCGCCGTGTCGGTGTGGCTGACCAACGTCATCACGTTCGCCTTGTGGTTCTGGGAGGTGGACCGCGGCGGACCGCATCGCCGGGCCGGTGAGGATTCGCGTCTCCCCGACTTCCAGTTTCCCCAGATGGAGAATCCAACGCTGGCGCCGCGCCACTGGCGTCCGTCGTTCGTCGACTATCTCTACACGTCGCTCGCCAACGGCACGAGCTTCGCGCCGGCCGACGCGATGCCCCTCACGCCGATCGCCAAGTCCCTCTTCGCCGCCGAGTCACTCATTTCGCTCGTCACGATCGCGATCGTGGCCGCGCGGGCCGTCAACATCTTGCACTAGGGCGGAAAGGAATCGAAGAGCCGCTCGAGCAGTCCGCCCGCGCGGCTGGCTCGGTCGTGCTTCGCTTCCACGCGATCGGCCCATCCGGCCAAGGCGAGCCCCGCGTTGATGCCCGCCCAGCGCAGTGGTTCAAACTCCCAGCGCTTGGTGGCGTGGTGCACGAAGGGCAGTCGCGTGAGATCGGTCGCCTCGTCGGGCGCCGTGATGAGGTCGGCCAACGTGCGTGCCGCGACGTGACTCATCACGACACCGTCCCCGGTGTAGCCGCCGGCGGCGCACAGTCCATTGGCGTAGTCGACGCGCACGAAGGGTGAGTGGTCGCGCGGCATGGCGAGCGCGCCGCCCCACCGGTGCGTCACCGCACCGCTGAAGAAGGGGAAGAGTTCGTGCAAGGTCTCTTCGAGGAGTGCAAAGACGCGCGGGTTCTCGTCGAAACGCGACTCAATCGCGGACGCGAAGTGATACGGCGCGCCGCGTCCACCGAAGGCCAGGCGATTATCGGCCGTTCGTTGACCGTAAATAATGAGGTGACGATCGTCAGCGAAGGTCTCGTAGTTCGCGAGTCCCGCCTGGGCGAAGAAGTCGGCGGGGAGTGGCTCGGTGGCGACCATCAGTGAAAAGAGGGGCACCACGGTGCGCCGCTCGTGCGCCAACGTGGGGGTGTAGCCCTCCGTCGCGCGCACGACGAAGTCGGCGCGCACCGTGCCGTAGGGCGTTACGACTGCGGCTCGCCGAGTCGCGGTGGCCGCGAGTAGGCGCGTGACCGGCGTCTTTTCGAAGATGGTGGCGCCGCTGCGTTCGGTCGCCGCGGCGAGTCCGCGCACCAGTCGGGCCGGGTGCACGCGCGCGCAGTGTGGCGTGTAGGTGGCGCCAAAGAGTGCGCTCATCGCGACGCGTTCGCGCGCCTCGTCGGCGTTCAACCAGCAAAGGTCGTCGACGTGCACGCCCGACGCGTGCGCCGCGTCGACGCTCGCGCGCAGACGCTCGGCTTGGGTGGCGCTACGCGCGCCGACGAAGGTGCCGCCCTGGTGAAAGTGGGCGTCGACGCCGTCCTCACGCAGGGCTCGCCCTAGGTGGGGAACCGCGTCGTTGAGCGTGCGGCGTAGGTGCGTGGCCTCGTCCTCACCGTACGCGCGACGCACGACCTCATCACTCAGGGGGTAGAGCGCCGAGGCCCAACCGCCGTTGCGTCCCGAGGCCCCAAAGCCACAGACCTCGCGCTCGAGCACCGCGACGCGTAGCGTCGGGTCTCGACGCAGCAACTCGCGTGCGCTCCAGAGGCCGGTGTAGCCACCGCCCACAATCGCGACGTCGACGTCGAGGTCACCGCGCAAGGGTGCGCGCTCGACGACCGGCTCATCGAGCGTTGACCACCACAGGGAGGCCGACACTAGAAGTGGAGCTTGCTCGCCCCCGAAAGGACTTCGCGCATGACACCCACCATGAAGTCAATGTCGTCGCGCGTAGAGATCAGCGGCGGCGCCAACTGCACGACGGGGTCGCCACGGTCGTCCGAGCGACAGATCAAACCGCGACGGAACATCTCGGGCGTCACGTAGCCGCGCAGGAGGCGCTCGGCGTCGTGGCCCTGCCAAGTCTCCTTGGTGACCTGATCCTTCACGATCTCAATGCCCCAGAAGTAACCCGTGCCGCGAATGTCGCCGACAATCGGAATCTCCTTGAGCTTGTTGAGCTCGTCTTTGAAGTAGTCCTGGTTCGCCAAGACGTTTTCCAACACGTGCTCTTGTTCGAGGATGTCGAGGACCTTGAGCGACACGGCCGCTGACGTCGGGTGACCGGCCCAGGTAAAGCCGTGCGTGAAGGAGACGTCCTCGTGCTGGAAGGGCTCGGCAATACGGTCCGAGACGATCATCGCGCCCAGGGGTGCGTAGCCGGCCGTGATGCCCTTGGCGGCGCAGATGATGTCGGGGACGTAGTCGTACTTCTGTCCGCCGAACCAGGTGCCGAGTCGGCCAAAGGCGCAGATCACTTCGTCCGAGACGAGCACGACGCCGTAGCGGTCGCAGATCTCGCGCACTTCCTTCCAGTAGCCCGGTGGCGGCGTGAAGCAGCCGCCCGCGTTCTGCACCGGTTCGAGGAAGACCGCCGCGACGGTTTCGGGACCTTCACGAAGAATCGCCTCTTCGATATGACGCGCGTGCCAGAGACCAAAGGCCTCGAAATCATCGGCGAACTCGGTCGCGCGATAGAAGTTCACGGCCGGAATCTTGACCGCCCCGGGCACCAGCGGCTCGAAGGGCTGACGGTAGCCGTCGAGCGAGGTGATGGTGAGCGCCCCCATGGTGGTGCCGTGGTAGGCGACGTCGCGGCTGATGACTTTGTAGCGGTCGGTCTCGCCGCGCAGCTTGTGGTACTGACGGGCCAACTTCCAGGCGCTCTCAACCGCCTCGCCGCCACCGGTGGTGAAGAAGACGCGGTTGAGATCGCCGGGCGCCAGGCGCGCGATGCGCTCGGCCAACTCGATAGCCTTGGGGTGGGCGTAGGTCCAGATAGGAAAAAACGTGAGTTCCTTCATCGACGCGGCGGCCGCCTCGGCGACGTCGGCGCGTCCGTGGCCGAGGGAGTTCGTAAAGAGTCCCGACAGGCCGTCGAAGTAG
The DNA here is from genome assembly GCA_025449805.1 of Acidimicrobiales bacterium. Classification (GTDB taxonomy): domain Bacteria; phylum Actinomycetota; class Acidimicrobiia; order Acidimicrobiales; family RAAP-2; genus RAAP-2. The sequence goes on from JANWIR010000002.1 coordinate 21,429, forward strand.
CGCGTGCCGTTGGCGTCGTACACGTGCACGCCCTCACCACGGGTGATAATCGGCACTTCGTTCTGCTCCGTGTACGCGCCCATACGCGACATGTGCATCCATAGGTTGCGACGGGCTCGTTCGGAGTAGGTATGGCTTTCTTTGTTGAGATTTTCGACGGCGATGCCGTCGGAAATGATTTCGTGCAAAGTCACTTGGTCCCCCAGGCGTAGGTTTGTTTAGCCAACTTCAAATAGACGAATGTCTCCACCTCGGTCACGCCGGGAATGCTTCGAATCGAATCATTCAACAGGTGCACCAAGTTGTTGTCGTCTTCGGCAATGACTTCGGCGATGATGTCGAAGCTGCCCGCGGTCATAACGACGTAGTTGGCCTCGTCGATCGCCGCGATTTTGTCCGCTACTAAACGCACGTCACCGTGGACGCGAATACCGATCAGCGCCTCTCGGCCGTAGCCGAGTTGCAGCGGATCGGTAATCGCCACGATCTGCATGATGCCGGCGTCGCGCATTCGTTGCACGCGACGTCGCACCGCTGCTTCCGAGAGTCCGATCTCGTCAGCCATCGCGCCGTAAGCGCGTCGACCGTCGTGCTGCAAGAGACTGACGATCTTTCGATCGACGGCGTCGAGACCGTTCGGCGTTGACGAGAGCAGCTCGATGTTCGAGCGCTCGTCATTCGAGTGACTCTGTCGTTGTGGTTTGGTTCCGGCCATTGGTTGCTCCCCAGCTCATCGACCGTGGGGTCGTGAATTGCGGATAATGACAGTATAGGGGCAAATGATGACGGAATGAGGCGTTGTTGAGCGAATATACGACGTTATCGCTCGGGAAACCTTGCACAAGCCAGTATTTGCCTGGCAGAGTTGCGGCGGAACCATCGGGGAATCTCGCGCGCCGGAAGGAGGGTTGGACGGTGCCAGGCCAACGTTGTGGGGGGTTCGGGCATCGCGCCGTCGAGCGCGACGTCGGCGCCGTTGAGCGCACCGGTCGTCGGTCCGCCAACGGTTGCCACGAGGCGTAGTGGCTCCCCACGCACGGGGTAGGCCCGGCACGGCTCGGTCTATGGTTTTGAGGATTACCCGCGTAGTAAGCACGTCAGGCACAACATCGAGTTCGAGGCTTCGCGCCGCGAACTCGACCGACAGAAAGCGAAACGATCAACGATGATCATCGGCGTTCCTAAGGAAATTAAGAAAGACGAGTACCGCGTCGCGCTCACGCCCGCGGGCGTGCGCGAGTTAGTCGGTGGCGACCATCGCGTGTTGATTGAACGCGGCGCGGGGGTGGGTTCGTCAATCGACGACGCTGCCTACGTCGCCAATGGCGCGACGATTGTGGAGTCGGCGGACGACGTGTGGGCTGAGAGCGAGCTCGTCTTGAAGGTCAAAGAACCGATCGCCACCGAGTACCCCCGACTCGGCGCTCGTAAGAACCAGGTGCTCTTTACCTACTTGCACTTGGCCGCGTCGCGCGAGTGCACCGACGCACTCGTCGCCGCGGGCAACGTCGCGATCGCGTACGAAACGGTGCGACTCCCCGACAACTCGCTACCGCTCCTTACGCCGATGAGCGAGGTCGCCGGACGCATGGCGCCGCTCATGGGCGCGCACCACCTCATGCGCACCGGTGGCGGTCACGGTACGTTGATCGCCGGCGTACCCGGCGTAGCGCCGGCGAACGTGGTCGTCATTGGTGCGGGCGTGTCGGGTCTCGCCGCGGCGACGATGGCGGTGGGACTGCACGCCAACGTCAAGATCTTGGATCGCAACCTCGAGCGACTTCGTCAAGTTGACATTCACTTTGACGGTCGCGCCCAGACCATCGCCTCGTCGAATCTCGCCATTGAGGAGGCCTGCCTCGAGGCCGACATCGTTATCGGCGCGGTGCTCGTCGTGGGCGCGAAGGCGCCCAAGCTCGTGAGCAACGAACTCGTGGCACGGATGCGTCCCGGTTCGGTGTTAGTGGACATCTCGGTCGACCAAGGCGGTTGCTTCGAGGCGACGCGTCCAACGACCCACTCGGATCCGGTCTTTGAGGTTAACGGTTCCATTTTCTACTGCGTGGCCAACATGCCCGGCGCGGTACCCACCACGTCAACCCGCGCCTTGTCGAACGCGACGTTGCCCTACGTCCTCGAGCTCGCCCGCCTGGGTTGGCGCGAGGCGGCGCGCGTCGACGCGCCCCTCGCCGAAGGGGTCAACATCGCCGACGGTCACGTCATTTACGGTCCCGTCGCCGAGGCGCACGATCTCACGGTGACGCCGCTCAGCGATTTTCTCTAGTTGAGCGTAAGGAAATTGTCCCTGGGCGTCTAGGGTGTGAGACTTCCAGCTAAAGGAGCCTCGTGTCCGACAGCGTCGTCCCCTCCGCCGAGCCCGACCCGCGTCGTTGGTTCGCCCTTTTCGTTATCGCCATTGCTCAACTCATGGTGGTACTCGACGCGTCGATCGTGAATATCGCGTTGCCGCACGCCGCGTTGCCGAAGGCCCTCGGGGGTCTTGACATCGCGCGCCAGAACTACCAGTGGGCCGTCACGGCCTACACCATTACCTTCGGTGGATTTTTGTTACTCGGTGGGCGCATCGGTGACTACCTGGGTCGCAAGAAGGCATTTCTCATTGGTCTGAGTGGTTTCGCGGTGGCCTCGTTACTCGGCGGCTTCGCCCAGAGCCAGCAGTGGCTCTTTGGTGCGCGTGCCCTGCAAGGTGTGTTTGGCGCGTTACTGGCGCCGGCCGCCCTGTCACTCATTTCGGTCACCTTCACCGACTCGAAAGAGCGCGCCAAGGCCTTTGGCGTCTACGGCGCCTTGTCGGGCGTTGGCGCGGCCATCGGACTTATCGCCGGCGGACTCTTGACCCAGTACTTCTCGTGGCGCTGGTGTCTCTTCGTCAACACCCCGATGGCGATCTTCGCGTTGATGATGGCAATACCCAACGTCAAAGAGTCCAAGGTTGAGGGCCACCCGCACTACGACGTGCCCGGCGCGCTGAGCGCCACGGCGGGGATGATCGGCGTGGTCTACGGCGTCAGTCAGGCCTCCACCAAGGGCTGGGGCTCGATGAGCGCGTGGCCCTTCATCTTGATTGGCGCGGCACTCCTCGGCGTGTTCTTGTTGATCGAGGGCTTCAAAAAGCAGCCCCTCTTGCCGCTTCGTCTCTTGGCCGACCGCATTCGTGGTGGTGCCTACATCGCCCAGATTTTCATCACCCTGGGTCTCTTTGGGATGTTCTTGTTCATGACCTTCTACTTTCAAGACGTGCACGGTTACTCGGCCGTCCGGTCGGGCTTACTGTTCTTACCGTTCTCGCTCGGCATTATCGTCTCGGCGACCGCGACGAGTCAGTTACTGCCGAAGTTCGGTCCTCGTCCCCTGGCGGGTATCGGCGGCGTCATGGGCGCGGCCGGTCTGTTCTACCTGTCGATGTTCCACGCGAACTCCTCCTACGTCGCGCACGTGATGCCGGCGATGATCGTGACCAGTTTGGGTATGGGACTGATGTTCGTGTCCATCTCCTCTACGGCGCTCTTTAATATCGCGCCCCAGGACACCGGCGCCGCGTCGGCGGTGTTGTCGACGACCCAGCAGGTGGGTGGCTCCTTTGGTACCGCGATTCAGAACACGATTGCCGTGTCGACCACCTCGGCGTTCCTCGCGGGCTTTACCAAAAACGAGCTCGCCAATAAGGCCCACGCCATCGTCGTGCGCAACGAGGCGCTGACGCACGGCTACAGCGTGGCCTTTCGCTTTGGCGCACTCATGTTGCTCCTCGCCGGCGCGGTCTTTTTCGCCATGGTCAACATTGACCGTCACCACCTCGGTCAACACGATGAGGTTGACGGTGGAGGCGTGGTCGCGGGCGTTCACTAGGCCCGCCACCACGCGTACGTCGGTGACACATTGCTGTGTCGCGCTCTGAAATATTTGACCGTCACCCTGGGGGCGGCGAACGTGCGAGGCTAGGGGAGGTTGACCATGAACCCTCCACGACACTTAATCCCGCGCTCCCTCGATCACCACGAGGTTCGGTAATGAGCTCATCATCGATGCGCGAGCGACGGGCGTGGAAGTTGTTGCACGACCACGCAACGACGATGGTGGCTGCGCACCTGCGTGACCTCTTCGCCACCGACCCCACGCGCGGAACGCGCCTGCGCGCCGAGGGTGCGGGGTGGTACCTCGACTTCTCGAAGAACCGTGTCAACGACGAGACCTTGTCACTCTTGATGGCGTTGGCGCGTGAGTCGGGTCTGATCGAGCGGCGCGACGAGATGTTTCGAGGTGAACGCGTTAACACGTCCGAGGACCGCGCGGCGCTGCACGTGGCGCTACGTATGCCGGTCAACGACACGCTCGTCGTCGAGGGTCGCGACGTAGTGGCTGAGGTGCACGCGGTGCTGGCACGTATGACGAACTTCGCTAACGCCGTGCGCTCGGGCGCTTGGCGGGGCCATACGGGACGACCCATCAAGAACGTCGTGAACGTCGGCATTGGGGGTTCGGACCTCGGGCCGGTCATGGCCTACGAGGCGCTGCGCGCTTACAGCGGCCGCGACCTTACCTTTCGCTTCGTCTCCAACGTCGACGCGACGGACTTGGTGGAGGCGCTGCGCGACCTCGACGCAGCGGAGACGCTCTTCATCGTCGCCTCGAAAACGTTCACCACGCACGAGACCCTCACCAACGCACTTTCGGCGCGCTCGTGGCTCTTGGCGCAACTCGGCGACGAACGCGCGGTGGCGCGACACTTCGTCGCCGTCTCCACCAACGTCCGTGCGGTCGAAGCCTTCGGCATTGACCCGGCGCAGATGTTTGGTTTTTGGGATTGGGTCGGTGGGCGCTACTCGATGGACTCAGCCATCGGACTCTCCACCATGCTCGCGATCGGGCCGGAAAACTTTAACGAACTCCTCGCCGGGTTTCACGCCTTAGATCAGCACTTTCTCCAGGCGCCCCTCGAGGAGAATCTGCCGGTTCTGATGGGGATGCTCGCGGTGTGGAACCGCGAGTTTTTAAACCTGCCCACCGTGGGCGTCATGCCCTACGACCAGTACTTGAAGCGCCTGCCCGCGTACTTACAACAACTCACCATGGAGTCCAATGGTAAGCACGTCTCTCGCGAGGGCGTCGCGCTCGACTACCCGACCGGCGCCATTTACTGGGGTGAGCCGGGCACCAACGCTCAGCACAGCTTCTACCAACTTCTCCACCAGGGCTCCACCATTGTGCCGGTCGATCTGATCGCCTTCGCGAGGCCGCTCAATCCACTGGGGGCGCACCACGATTTCCTGAGCGCGAACGTCGTGGCCCAGGCGCGCGCCCTAGCCTTTGGCACGACGGAGGCCGAGGTCCGGGCCGAGGGCACACCCGAGCACGTCGTGGCGCACCGGGTGATGGAGGGCAATCGCCCGACCAACGTGTTGGTGGGCGAGCAACTCACCCCGCGAGCGCTCGGCGCGCTCGTCGCGCTCTACGAGCACAGCGTCTTCACCCAGGGCGTCATCTGGGGTATCGACTCGTTCGACCAGTGGGGCGTGGAGCTCGGTAAGGAGCTCGCCGCGCGCATCTACCCCGCGATCGCGGACGAGGCGGTGCCGTTACTCGACTTCGATTCATCGACCAACGCGCTGATCGCGCGCTTTCGCGAACGGCGAGACCAAGGAGCAACGCGTGACGACTGAGCGACCAATGCAGATTGGCATGGTGGGACTGGGCCGGATGGGAGCGAACCTGGTCCAGCGCCTGGTGCGTGACGGCCACGAGTGCGTGGTCTACGACGTGAACGACCAGGTCGCGCAGGCCCTGGTCGGTGACCGCGTACGCGCCGCTCGTTCACTCGAGGATCTCGTGGCCCAACTGGCGGCGCCGCGCGTGATTTGGTTGATGTTGCCCGCCGCGGTAACCCACGCCACGATCGAAGAACTC
>JANWIR010000003.1 GCA_025449805.1 Acidimicrobiales bacterium
ATGCTCATTGGCATTCTTTTGATGGTCATGCTCTGGTTCCGTCCCCAAGGAGCGGTTCCCGAGCGAATTCGCAAGGTCACGATCATCGACAAGTTGATGGGCAATTCGGGTGAGGCCACCGCCACGAACAAGTCGTTGAGCGATGGGGAGGTCACCAATGTCCATTAATGAGGTCACGACTAACGGCGTTGCCAACGCGGCGTTGAGCTGCGAGGGCATCGTGAAATCCTTCCAAGGGGTCGTCGCGGTGAACGGCGCATCGTTCAGCGTGCCCCAGGGACAGATCACGGCCCTCATTGGACCAAATGGTGCTGGCAAAACGACCGTGGTCAATATCTTGTCGGGCTCGATGAAGTCCGACGAAGGTACCGAGCACATCGGATCGACCGACGTCTCAAACTGGGAGAGTTTTCAAATTGCCCGATTGGGACTGATGCGAACGTTCCAGCTTTCGCGAGAACTCGGCGGCTTAACGGTGCTCGAGAATCTTCTCGTGGCGCCGAAGACGCAGTCGGGCGAGTCCCTCTTCAACATCTTCTTTCGACCCGGCAAGACCAAGCGCGAAGAACACGCCAATACTCAACGCGCGTTGGACATCTTGCAGACCTACGGCCTCTACGCACTGCGTGACAACCGCGCGCGCGAACTCTCGGGCGGTCAAAAGAAGCTGCTCGAGATCTCTCGCGCGGTGATGGCCGATCCCAAGATTCTGCTGCTCGATGAACCAATGGCCGGCGTGAATCCGGCGCTCATTGAAAAGATTGGTGGCTACATTCTCGATCTCAAAGCCAAAGGCGTGACGGTTCTCATGGTGGAACACAACTTGAACGTCGTCGAGAAAATCTGTGACCACGTGATCGTGCTTGCCGAAGGTCGTACGCTCGCGACCGGTCGTCTTTCGGAACTGCGCGAGAACAAAGAAGTCGTCCGAGCGTACTTAGGTGAGGTCATCGATGCCAGCACTACTCGCTGAGAACGTGACGGCCGGCTACGGCCGCACGCCCATTATTTCGGGGATCTCCCTCACCGCCGACGTGGGGACGATCACGACGATTGTTGGTCCCAATGGCGCCGGCAAGTCCACGTTCGCGAAGACACTGGTCGGCATCTTGCGCACGACGACGGGAAGGATTCTCGTCGACGACGTGGACATCACCAAGATGCCCGGTCACCTAATCCCGCGCAACGGACTGGTCTACGTGCCCCAAAACGACAACGTCTTCAAGAGTTTGACGGTTCGTGAAAACCTCGAAGTCGGTGGCTTTGCCGCCAAGGGCGACACGAGTGAGCGCATGGAGCAGATTTTTTCGATTTTCACGGACCTCGCGAAGGCGCGCGAGAAGCGGGCCGGGTTTCTGTCGGGCGGTCAGCAAAATCTCTTGGCCATCGCGCGTGCGCTCATGGTGGAACCCAAGGTCATCGTGTTGGACGAACCGACGGCGGGCCTCTCACCGGCCTACACCGACGTGGTCTGGAACCAGATCGAGATCATTAAAAACTCGAATACCGGTGTGTTGGTGGTCGAGCAAAACGTCGAGCGTGCCTTGAAGCACGCGGACTTTGTGCACATCTTTGTCGCGGGATCGAACCACGTGCACGGACCCGCCTCGGAGATTGCGGTACTTGATTTGGCGTCCATTTTCTTAGGACGCGCGGAAGCAAAAAGGTCGTAGAGACGGGAGATTCCCGTCGTTGCGAAGCAGAAGAACAAGGGGGAAGTACGAAATGAAAGTATTCAGACGGTCACCGGTGACCCGTCGCGGAGCGGCGCTCGGTATGGCCTTCGCGACGATGGTTTCCGTAGTGGGGATTGGCGTCAGCAGTGGTCAGGCTCTCGCGGCACCCAAGCTCAAGCCCATTGTGGTGGGTGGCATCTTTCCGTTCACGGGTTCGAAGTCATTGCTCTCGAACTGGGGAACGCACGGTGTTGCGGTGGGTATCTACGAAGTCAACCAGGCCGGCGGTGTGCTGGGCCACATGCTCAAGTCGTCCTACGTGGACGACGCGGCGGACTCGGTGGACGCGTTGCCGGCCTTTCGTAAGTTGGAGTTGAGCCACCCCACGTTTGTTGTCGGACCGTTCTCACCGACCATCGAAGCGGTCATCAACCAGTTCAAGCCCAACAACGTGGCCGACTTCATGGTGGGTGGGCTGACGACCCTCGACAACATGAAGCAGTCCTACGTTTTCCGTACGTCGTCGTCGGACTCGAACGAGGCAATCGCGATGGCCTACTACGCCATCAGCAAGGGTTGGAAGACGGCGTCGTTGATCTTTGACAACTCTGACAACTCCCAGGGCTTCGTCGCGCCGCTCGAGGCCGCCTTTAAGGCGCTCGGTGGCACGATTCAACAGAACATCACGTTGACCCCCGGTCAGTCGTCCTACAGCACCGAGCTGACGCAGGCCTTCGCGGGCAACCCCGCGGTCGTCTTCGACTCGATGGACGCCAACACCGCGGCCACCTTGTTCTCGGACGGTCAGCAGTTGGGTTACATGAACGTGCCGTGGATCGGTGACGACCTACAGTCCGCACCGCAGGGTTCGTACGCGAAGTCCTTTGGTCCGACCGCGTCGACGAACTTGATCGCGGCGCTGCCGGCCTCGCCGAGTACGACGGACAACGGCTATAACCACTTCTTGGCGGACTACCAGCAGGTGTGGCGCACGACGTCGATTCTGCCGACGACCTTCAATGAGTACGACTCGATCGTGCTGGCCTCATTGGCGATGACGTACGCGAACTCGACCAACCCCAAGGTCTGGGTGAAGGACGTGACGAAGGTGTCGAACCCGCCGGGCAAGACCTGTGGCACGTACAAGACGTGCTTGGCTCTGTTGAAGAAGCACGTGAAGATCAACTACCAGGGTGCGGCCGGTAACGACGACTTCAACCAGTACCACAACGTCTTCAGTGGTTTCCAGATGTTGGGCTTCGACTCGAGCCTGAACAACGTGCTTCGTGCCGTCGTGACGCCGGCCAACTTGGCCAGTGTTGTGTCGAAGGAAGCGAAGTAAGGGTTTCGTAGATTCCCCCCGTTCCGCCGCGGCGGGCGACTAACTTCGTCGCCCGCCGCTCGCGGGGCCGTGTTGTTGACGCTGCCGTCCGGCGACCAGATGTTGAAAGTAATCACGAGTCTTCCCGTGGACGGCGCGGCGGAGACGGACTTGATGAGGAAAGATACCGTGTCAGGACTTCTCGCCGGTGTGCGCGTGATTGACGTGACGACCGTTCTCGCGGGTCCTTTCGCGGCGTACCAGTTGAGTTTGCTCGGGGCCGACGTCATCAAGGTCGAGATGCCGGGCGAGGGTGACCTCGCTCGTGAGATGGGTGATGATCGTGCGCTCGCGGGTCAGCTCATGGGGGCTTCCTTCCTCGCTCAAAACGCCGGGAAACGCTCGATTACGACCGATTTGAAGAGCGACGGTGGCCGCCAAGTGTTCGCCCGACTGGTCGAAAACTCGGACGTGCTCGTTGAGAACATGCGTCCGGGCGTACTCACCCGCCTCGGCTTCTCGTACGCGGAGCTCCAACGCCTCAACCCCAAGCTCGTCTACTGCGCCGTCTCGGGCTTTGGGCAGACGGGACCGTTGGCGCACCGCCCCGCGTACGATCAGATCATCCAGGGGCTGTCGGGGATGTGTGACGTCACCGGGTGGCCATCGGACGACCCGTTGCGCGTGGGATTTCCCGTATGCGACACGTTGGGTGGCTTCGTCGCGGCGATGTCAATCTGCGCCGCGCTGGTGCGCCGGGAGCGAGAAGGCGTGGGAGCCGAGCTCGACGTGTCGATGCTCGAGTCGGCGATTACCGCGATGGGTTGGGTGACCTCGGAGCACCTCATCTCCGGACGTGTCGCGACGCGCCACGGCAACGACAACGCCGCGTCGTCGCCCTCGGGAACGTTTCGCACCGGTGATGGTCTCTTGAATATTGCCGCGAACACGCAACGCCAGTACGAGGCGGTCTGTGACGTGGTCGGTCGACCGGACCTCGTGACGGACGAACGATTTCTCACGCGAGAACTGCGTAAGCGTTTTCGCGGTCTCCTCACGGGCGAGTTGGAGTTGGCCCTGAGCGCGAAGAGCGCGGTGGAGTGGGAGTCGCTACTCACCGAGGTGAACGTGCCCACGGGCCGCGTACTTTCCTTAGGCGAGGCGCTCGAACAAGAACAGATTCGTGAACGCTCACTGGTCCACGCCGTGCCGGTCAATCTCGACGATCACGAGACCATTTCGCTACTGGGCAGCGGTGTCCACGTTGACGGACAAGCGCTCGTCCCCTCGAGTGCGCCGCCGCGACTGGGCGAACACACCGAACAGATTCTTGGTGAGCTTGGCTTCGCGCCCGAGGAGATTGCGGCGTTCAAGGTTGCGGGAGTCGTTTAAGAATGAGGAGATTGAACCCGTGAGCCACGTTGAGGCAGCGCCGGGCTTTCCGCGCGTCGAAATTATTGAAGAAGGCATGCGCGAAGGCATGCAGATCGAAAGCGAGAACATCACCGTCGATCAGAAACTCCGGTTGCTGAACGCGCTCTCTCGCACGGGCTTGCGGACCATTGTCGTGGGATCATTCGTCTCACCAAAGTGGACGCCCCAAATGGCGCACGTTGATGAACTGGTTGAGCGTTTTGAGCCCGTAGATGGGGTTTCGTACACGGCTCTCGCGCTCAACGAACGCGGCGTTGAGCGCATGCGTCACTACGGCTCGAAACTTACGGATCCTCGAGTGGTTCCCCAGACCCTGGTTCATCTCTGCGACGTGTTCGTGCGCCGCAACACGAATCGCTCCCAAGAAGATGAGATAGCGAACTGGGACGTCGTGATTGAGCGCGCGATTGCCAATGGCGCGACGCACGCCGAGATCGCGATCAACGCGGCGTGGGGATCAAACTGGACGGGCGAATTCAGCGAGGCCTATCGGCTCGAGATGCTCCAGCGTCAATACGACAAGTGGCGTGAGGCGGGTGTCGTCGTTGACCAAGTCTGGATTGGTGATCCGATGGGCTGGAATCTCCCCCACCACGTGGCGTCGCAACTGCGCGCGATTCGTGCGCGGTGGCCCGAAATTACCCGCTTTCACCTGCACCTTCACGACGCGCGAGGCGTCGCGCTGTTGTCGGCCTACGAGGCGCTGCGGGTGCTTGGCCCCGACTGCACGCTGGTGCTGGACTCCTCCATTGGGGGCATGGGTGGTTGTCCCTACGGCGGCCACGGTCGCTTGACGCGGATGATCCCGACCGAGGACCTCGTCGATCTGCTCAACGAACTCGGTGTGCCAACCGGTGTGGACGTCGATCGCCTCATTGAGGCGGCCGCCATTGCCGAAGAGGTCGTGGGCCATCCGTTGTGGGGCCACGTCTCTAAGGCCGGCCCGCGACCACGTGGTGATCGCCTCTTTCCGATGGATTTGCCCTTCATCGAAACCGAAGAACAGGCGCAGCATTTTCGATTAGGTCCGAGCGCCTACGTGGGTGCGCGCTCGCCCTGGACCAAACCAATCGAGTCGCCGCAACGTCCGACGTCACACACCGGCTCGGTAGGGTCGGACGTGTGAGGCGGGCGTGAACCGAGTGACGACGTCGAAGGCCGAGGCGCCCGCCGACGACGCCGACAATCACCGTCGCGCATCAGTGGACTCGCCCGACGACGCGTTGGGCACGATCGAGGAGACGGATCGCGAGAGCGACGACGCGAGATCGAGCGGTGTTCGCTCACTCGATCGTCCGTTTATTGTGCTGCGCGTCTTGCGTGAAAATCGCGCGCCCATGCGCTTGACGGAGATTGCGACGGCGGCGAAGTTGCACCTCGCCACGACGCAGCGCCTGGTCAATTTATTGATTAAGCACGGCTACGTCGAGCGAGACGGTGTTGAGTACACGTTGGGACTCGTGTCGTTGATTGACGGATTCACGTATCTTCTGACGAATAACTTGACGCAGATCGCTGAGCCGATCTTGTTGGATCTGAACGCGTCCACGAAGTTGACCGCGATGCTGTCGGTGCGCCACGACCTCACCCAGGTTCGCGTGCTGCGAATCCTGAGTTCACCCTCGCCGCGCTATCAAGCGACGATTGGTGAACAGGTACCACTGACGCTGGGCGGCGCGCGCGTGCTGGCCGCGGGACTTTCGCCGCGCGACGTAGAGCGACTGCTCGAAGGCGTGGAGAAGATTCCCTTCGCCAGCGGACGGGTGCTCGATCGTCAAGAGTTCATCGAAAGTCTGAGCGCGATTCGTGAGCGTGGCTACGCACTGGGTCAAGGACAAGGCGAGGACGGCAGCGTCTCGGTGGCGGTGCCGGTGATGAGTCGCGAGGGCGACGTCATTGCCGCCCTGCAGGTCTCGGGTCACATTGAGGACATTCCTTTTGACGTCGACTCACTCGTCAAAGAGCTGCAACGCGCGAGCGCCGCGATCACCAGGAGGATTCCGTGAGAGAACACGAACTTCGCACGTTCCGTAGTAGCGACGCCCTGGCGCGCGAGGACCAGTTGGCGTGGAAACTGGCGAAGCTCGCCGCGGACGACGCGGCGGTTTCACCCGAGGTGACGACGATGATTATTAATCGCGTCATTGACGACGTTGCCGTCGCCATGGCGTCCATCGCGCGCTCGCCGGTAGTGGCCGCGCGCGATCAAGCGTTGCACCACGACGCTCGACCGG
>JANWIR010000004.1 GCA_025449805.1 Acidimicrobiales bacterium
CTGCAGGACCTGATGCCCGAGGGCCCCTACCTCTTTCCCGAGGACGAGATCTCCGACGTGCCCGAGGCGACGTGGATTGCCGAACTGGTGCGCGAACAGCTCGTGCGAAAGACCAAACAGGAACTGCCGCACTCCATCCACTGCCGAGTGAGCGAGTTCGCCTGGCCCCACGTCACCGTGGAGATTCTCGTCGAGCGCGAGTCCCAAAAGGGCATGGTTATTGGCAAGGGTGGTCAACTCTTAAAGGACGTCGGTATTGCCGCTCGTCGTCAGTTGCCCGAGGGCTGTTATCTCGAGTTGCGCGTTTCGGTTGAGCCGGGTTGGCAGAAGCGCAACGACGTACTAGACCGCTTCGGATACTGAGGCCAGCGTCGTTCGCCGGCGCCACACCAGAAAGCCCACCAACGCGGCCAGCCCCAAGGCCGCGGCGCCGAGTGCGGTGATCGGCGTGCCGACGTACTTCAACCCACTAAGTAGGACGGTCGCGGTGATCACGAGACGCAGCGCGAATCCGTTGGACTTTGACGACCACAGCGAGCCAACGATCACGGCCGGAACCGAGCCAATGATGATCGACGTCGTCAACGAGAAGTTCACGTGGTTAAAGAGCAGTGTGCCCAACGTCGCGCTTAGGGTCAGTGGCACCGACTGGGCGAGATCGGTGCCCACCAGGTGATCGTTGCGCATCGTGGGGTAGAGGAAGAGCAGCAGTACGACGATCAAGGAGCCCGCGCCGACCGAGGTCAGTCCGACCATGAACCCACCGAGCGCGCCCACCACGATGGTCGGCGCCCGGCGCGTCGTGACCGTTGGCGTCGTGGCGTGCGACTTACGCAGCGCGCGCGTGAGGATGGAAACCGCGCCCACGATGAGCGCGGCGCCCAGAAAGACGCGAAGTTGGTGCTCGGACGACGAGGACTTTCCGAGCAGTGACAACGCGTAGGTGCCGGCGAAGGCGCCGGGCAGCGAGCCGTAGCAGAGGTAGCGCACGAGTTCACCGTTGACGTTGTTGCGCCGCCAGTGAACGGCCACGCCGGCCGGTTTCATAAAGAGCGCCGCGACGAGGTCGGAGGTGATGGCCGCACTCGGCGCGACACCAAAGAGGAGCACGAGCATTGGCGTCATCAACGCCCCACCACCGACGCCGGTGAGGCCAACGAGGAGGCCCACCACCGCACTAGCGAGGATCAAAACGAAATCGAGGTGCACGTCACTCCCTATACCTATAAATTCTAGTAAAATACTAGTATATACCGAAGAGCGGTTCTGACGAGGATGTACGGAGAATTCAGGCGTCGGGGGACTGCGCGCGAAGGTCCCGTAAGAAGTCGGTGACGAGCGCGCGGTCGCGGGTGCGTTTCATGGGTGGCAGGGACCGAAACATGGTGGCGCGATAGCTCGAGGTGGCCAGTCGCGTGTCCAACACCGCCACCACGCCGCGGTCGGTGGCGCTACGGATCAGGCGGCCCACGCCCTGCGCGAGGAGCATTGTGGCGCGGGGTAGGTCCACCTCGTAGAAGGGGTTCGCGGCGCGTTCACGACGCGCCTCGGCGAGGGGATCGTTGGGCACCGAGAAGGGGAGTCGGTCAATGGTGACGAGACTCAACGAGTGACCCGGGACGTCCACCCCCTGCCAAAAGCTCGTGACCGCGAAGAGGCTCGCGACGTCGTTGGTGCGAAACTCGTTCAAGAGTCGCTGACGTGACAGACCCCCTTGCACCAACACCGGCGTGTCGATCCGTGCCGCCACGGCCTCGGCGACGCGCGCCATGACCGACCGATTGGTAAAGAGCGCGAGCGTTCGTCCGCCGGCCGCGTCAATCAGTTCGACGAGTTCGTCAATGATGGCGCCCTCGGCGCTCGGATCGTTGCGCGCGGGAAAGTCCGAGGGCACGTAGAGCAGAGCGTGGTGCTCGTAGTCAAAGGGACTGGCGACGCGCGTTACCGCGAGGTCCTCAAGTCCCAGTTGGCGCGGCAGCGTGTCGGGAATGGTGGCGCTCGTCAGCACCGCCGTCACCTGGCCCCAGAGGTCCTCGGCGAGCCGAGGACCAACGTCGATGAGTGAGAGCTCGAGATCGACGTCACTGGCGCGCTTAGCGAGAAAGAGCAACTCCTCACCACGTACGCGGCGCAGTCGTTCGAGATCGTTCAAGACGTGCACGGTGGGACCGAGGACACGCGTCTTGCGCGCCTCCTCGTCCGCGTTTTGACTCGCGTGCTCGCGCAGGCGCTCCACCAGGGCCGTCGTCAACTCACTCACCTTCGCGAGGGCTATCGTCGAGGCCTCGTTGAGCCCGCGCAGGTGATTGGCGGCGAACTGTTCGTTGAGGGCACTGGCCAAGTGTTGGACGGCGTTGTCGTACTCATCGAAAAATCCCCGACTGGCGCTGGTCAGTAGCGAGCGTCCCAAGGAGGCGACGGCGTGCAGGCGCGTGGCGTTGAGTGAGGTACCGAGCAGCGTGGCGAAGATGTCGCGAATTTCGTGGGCCTCGTCGAAGACCACGAACTCGTGGGTGGGCAGCAACATCGAACCGGACGCGAGGTGGCTGGCGTAGAGGTGGGCGTTGACGATCACGATCTGCGCGTCGGCGGCGCGGTCGCGCGCGAGTTCACTAAAACAGTTGGCGCCCTGGGGACACTTCGCGCGCCCCAGACACTCCTGGGGGGTGACCGACAAAGCCCGCCAGGCGCGCGCGTCGACCTCGAAGGTCAACTCATCACGGTCGCCCGTTGTCGTCTCGTCCATCCAGCGAAGTAGGCGTTTGGTTTGGTCGGTCACGCTCTTGGGGGCGTCGGAACCGTCGTCGAGACTTAGTTGGGCGCCACCGCCCACCTGCGCGGCGCGGTTACGACAGAGATAGTTCTGGCGTCCCTTTAAGACCGCGACGCGTAACTGGGCGACGTGGTGGCGCAGCTGGGGCGCGTCGTTGGCCGCGAGCTGGTCCTGGAGGTTCTTCGTAGCGGTCGCCACCACGACGCGCTCGCCGCTCAGCATCGCCGGTATGAGATAGGCGAGGGACTTGCCGACGCCCGTGCCGGCCTGAATCACCAGGTGCCGTCGCTCGCTCAGCGCCGCCGCGACGAGGCGCAGCATTTCGCGCTGGCCCTCACGTCGTTCACCGCCGCCGGGCAGGTCGCGAGTGACCCGTTCGAGGAGTTCGAGCGCGGCGTTGACGTCGACGTCCACGACGTCGTCGCGCAACTGCACCCCGACCTCGTCGCCCGGGTCGGGGACGGGCGTCTCCTCGTCGGGATCAAAACTTCGCACCGAACGACTGTAGAGGCGCGCCAGCGACGCGTCCGTGCGCTACGGCGTGACTTGGTACGTGACGCTGACTTGGACGCTCACGGTCATGGTGCCCGGTGACAGGGGGGTTGAGAATGCACTCTTCATGGCGGCCGATCCCGTGGCGGTCGCGAAGCCCAACGGGTAGGGCGTGGGCGGGCTCTGGTTCTCTTGGTCGACGATCTTGATGGGCGCGCCGAGCGTGAGGTGGGCCGCCCGAGCGAGGGTGGACGCCGCACGGTGCGCAGCGTCGATGGCGTTAGCGCGCGCTTGGGTGAGGGCGGTGGACTGATTGGACTGCGAGAACGAGACGCCGTTGAAGCTCACGCCGTTACCAACCGCGGTCACCGCCGCGTCAATCGCGCCACCGGCTCGCTGGAAGTTGTGCATGACCACTTGCAAGGTGTCCGACACGCTGAAGCCGGTGGGTGTGCCGTTTTGATTCGTCGTTTGATAGATGGAGAGGCCACTCGTCTGTAGATCCTTCTTCTTCACCCCCTGGGCTTGGAGCGCCTTTTCGAGCGCGTGCATACGCAGATTGTTTACGTGCAGTGCCTCGGCGGCGTTGGCGCGAAGGGTGGTGACACCCAACTGGAAGGTGACCGTGTCGGGCACGCTCGTGGCGGTACCCGATCCGGTGACGAACACGGTTCGCGTGGGTGAACCCGACGACGCGTCACGTCCCACGGCGTAGAACGCGACGGCGGCGAGCACGAGCATCGCGACGACCGCGACGACGCTCGCGGCGCGTGGCAAGGGTGTGCGTCGCGGACTCGAGGTTTCGGTGGGGCTGCTCATAGTGGACTCCTTCGCGGTGGGCCAACGCAGCCCTCACCTAGACACTGTGCGACCCGGCGCGATCCTTACACGCTGAACTGCCTACGGCGTTCGCCTCACAGGAGCGAAGTAGTTTTGATTCGTGCCAGATCCGCGTTTCGTGACACCGCCGACCTCACTGGAGCGGTCCTCCATACCCGCGCACGTGGCCATCGTGATGGACGGCAACGGTCGCTGGGCACAGCGACGGGGTCTCGCGCGCACCGAGGGCCACGCGGCCGGTGAAACGGCGCTCGTGGACACGACCTACGGGGCGCTCAGTCTGGGCGTTAAGGCACTCACGGTCTACGCCTTTTCGACCGAAAATTGGCGCCGACCCGTTGATGAGGTTCGCTTCTTGATGAATTTCAATAAGGGGCTTCTCGAACGTCGCCAGCACGAACTCCACGACGAAGGCGTTCGCATCGTCTTTTCGGGTCGCCGCGACTGGCGCGTGCCCAAGGGCGTCGCCGCGCGCATGGATGAGGCTCGTGAACTCACCAAAAAGAACAAGGTCATGACGCTCAACATCGCCTTTAACTACGGGGGGCGCGCCGAGATTGTCGACGCGGTGCGCGAGCTCATCGACGACGGATTCAGCGCGAAGGACGTCGACGAGACGGCGATTCGTCGCCGGCTCTACCACCCGGAGTTGCCCGACCCCGACCTGGTGGTGCGCACGTCGGGGGAGTTTCGAACGTCGAACTTTCTTCTGTGGGAGATGGCCTACTCCGAGCTGGTCTTCACCGACGTGCTCTGGCCCGACTTTCGCCGCGAGGACCTCTTCGGCGCCGTCGAGGAGTACCAGCGCCGCGAACGTCGCTTCGGGGGTCTCGACACGTGAGCGTGCGCCGCGTGACGTTGGTCGTCGCGCTCGTCGTGTACGTCGTACTGTGGGCCATTGCCCTCTCGGGCGCGACCAGTTTGATCGAACCCCTCGCCATTCCACTGGCGCTGGCGGTGATGGTCGCGCTCGGGGTGCGACTGAATCGATACCTCGGGCTCACCCCACGTCGCCAGCACTTCGCCGAACGCGACGACGAGCGCGAGACGTGAAGGAGTTCCGCGACGACGCTTTCGTGCTGCGGACGTATAAATCGGGCGAGGCCGATCGCGTCGTCGTGCTCTACACCAAGGAACACGGCAAAGTACGCGTGTTGGCGAAGGGAGCGCGTAAGCCCTCGAGTCGCCTAGGCGCCACGCTCGAAACCCTCGGTGCGGTGCGCGTCGACGTGGTGAAGTCGCGTGGGGCCCTCTACGTCGCGCGCCACGTGGCGCACCTCGACGCCTTACGCACGCTGCGCTCGTCCTACGCGCGAATCTCGGCGGGGTACGCGGTCGTCGAAGTCGTCGACGCGATTCCCGCGGAGGAGACGGCCGACGAGGCCATCTTCGAGTTACTCGCGCGCGTGCTCACGACGCTCAACGACGAACGCTTCCAACCCGAACTCGTCCCCGCCTCGTTCTATTTGCGCCTGCTCGCCCTGGACGGTTCGGCGCCCGTCCTCGACGAGTGCGTCCTGTGCGGATCCAACGGACCGCTCGTCGCCTTTGACGCGGTGGCGGGCGGGGCCCTGTGCGCCACGGATCGCCGCGGGGTGGCCCTCTCGAGCGACGCGCTGACGCTGCTCCAACGCATCACGGGGGGCGACCTGGCGGGGGTCTTGAGCGAGACCGACGCGCCCGGTACGGGCGAGGTTATGGCCCTGACCCAAGAGGCGATTGAGAACCACTTTGGACGTCGGCTCCGCGCGACGCGCGCCACCGCGCCCGTCTCGCCACTGCTCGACCATTAAGGTGCGCCCCGTGTACGAGGCGCCGTGAAAACTCCCCCCAGCATTTTCTGGTTCCGTCGCGACCTGCGTCTGAGCGACCATCCGGCCCTCCTCGACGCGGTTGAGCGCGGTCGCGGTCGCGTCGTGGGGCTGTTTATTCTCGACGACGAGTTTTTAGCGCCCGCCGGCGCGACGCGCGTCAACTATCTGCGCGCCAGCCTCGAGGCGCTCGCGACACAACTGAACGGCGCGCTGGTGCTGCGTCGGGGTGACCCCGCGGTGGTCTTGGCGGAGGTCGTACGCGAAACCAGAGCGACCGACGTTGTCGTGACGGGCGACTACGGACCGAGGGGTCGGGCGCGCGACGAGCGGGTCGCGCGTGCCCTTGCGCGCGCGGGCGCGACACTCACCGTCGTGGATTCGCCCTACGTCGTCGCTCCTGGTGTGGTGCGCACGAAGACGGGGTCGCCCTGTCGGGTTTTTGGTGCCTTTCGTCGCGGCTGGCAGGAACAATCCTTCACCGCGCCCTACGACGCGCCGCGCGAGGCCACCTTCGAACGAGTGGCGTCCCTGGATTTCACCGTGTTCGACGACCTGCCCGCGCCACTCGCGCCACCGTACTTTGGAGAACTGTCGGCGCTGGCGCCGGCGCCGATTGGTCCCGCGGGCGAGGTTGCCGGGCTCGAACGCCTGCGCGCGTTCACCGCGACGGTCGGCGCCTACGACCAGACGCGCAATCTGCCCGGGGTCGACGGGACGAGTCGACTCAGTCCCTTCTTGCGCTTCGGTGCACTCCATCCGCGCACGGTGTTGCGCGCCACGAGTGGACTCAACGCGGGTCACGCGACGTTTACCAGTGAAATCTGCTGGCGTGAGTTCTACGCCGACGTGCTCTTTCACCAGCCCGACTCCACGTGGCGCGTGCTGCAGCCCTCACTGGCCTCGCTCAAGATCGACCGTGACGCGCGCGCCGTGGAGCGGTTTCAGGCCTGGGCGTTGGGGCGTACCGGCTACCCGCTCGTCGACGCGGGCATGCGCCAACTGCTCAATGACGGTTGGATGCACAACCGCGTGCGCATGGTGGCCGCGTCGTTTCTCGTCAAGCACCTGCACCTCGACTGGCGGTGGGGGGCTAAGTGGTTCATGTGGCGCCTCATCGACGGGGACCTCGCCTCGAACCAACACGGGTGGCAGTGGACGGCCGGCACCGGCACCGACGCCGCGCCCTTTCACCGCGTCTTTAACCCCACGCTGCAGGCCGAGCGCTTCGACCCTGACGGCACCTACGTGCGGCGCTACGTCAGCGAACTGGCGGACGTCGCCGCGCCGCAGTGTCTCCAACCGGGTGGTGGGACGGGACTGCTGCGACCCGCTGACTACCCCGCGCCACTGATTGACGCAAACCACGAACGTCAAGAAGCGCTCGCGCGATTCGCCCAGGCGCGCGCCGACGCGGCGGTGGCGTCGTGAGCGACTTCGGCGTCTACGTGCACGTACCGTTTTGCGCGAAGCGCTGTGACTACTGCGCCTTCGCCACCTACGCCGACCGTGACCATCTTCGTGAGGCCTACGTGGACGCCGTGGTCACCGAGATTGAACGCGCGACGCGCGAGGGTCTCCAGACGGCGACGTCCGTCTTCTTCGGCGGCGGGACACCGTCGCGTCTGACGCCCGAGCAACTCCTGCGCATTTTGGACGCGATCCCGCGCTACGACGACGCCGAGGTGACCGTCGAGTGCAATCCCGAAGACGCCGCCCTTGATCGCCTGGTGGCCTACCGGCGCGGCGGCGTGAACCGCATGAGCTTTGGCGTGCAGTCAACGCAGGGCGCCGTGCTCGCCGATCTCGGTCGTCGACACGGCACCGGCGCGCACCGCGAGGTCGCTGAGGCCGTCGGCGCGGCCGGCTTTGCGACCTGGAACATGGACCTCATCGTTGGCTCGCGCGCGGAGCACCTCGACGACGTGCGCGCGACGCTCAACGACCTGTTGACCCTCGACAATCCGCCGCCGCACGTGAGTTGTTACGCGCTGACGCCCGAACCGGGAACGCCCCTCGGCGAGGACCCCACGCGTCACCCCGACGAGGACGACACCGCCGACGCCTACGACCTGGTGGGCGAGGTGTTGGCCGCGCACGGTTACGCGTGGGAGGAGATTTCGAACTGGGCCAAGCCCGGTCACGAGTGTCGTCACAATCACGTCTACTGGGATCACGGCAACTACCGAGGCTTCGGTTCGGCCGCGCACTCGCACCACAGTGGCCGTCGCTTCTGGAACGTGCGCACCCCCGACCGCTACGTGACGCTGGTCGAAAAGGGCGCGTCGCCCTTGGGTGGTGAAGAGTTTCTCGACGAGGCCACGCAGCGTTTCGAGCGCGACTCACTCGCGCTACGCACGAGCCGCGGTGTCGCGCGCGAGGCCTTTGACTCACTCGACGAGATCGCCCACCTCGTGCAGGTGGCCGACGGACGCGTGACGCTGCGCCCGAAGGCTCGCCTGGTCGCGAACCAGGTCATCGTGCGCCTGTCGAGCGCGCGCTAGCGCCACCCACTTTTTCGTTCTCAACGCGCACGCCGTACTATCGACGGGTGCGGTGGAACGAGTGGGTGGGTGCGCTGCGCGAGCGAAACTTCCGGCTCTTTTTCATTGGCCAAACGACGTCGCAGATCGGTAGCGGTATGGCGCCGGTGGCGATTGCCTTCGCGGTTTTGCAGCACGGCACCGCCAGTGACCTCGGACTCGTCTCGGCCGCGGGGCTGGTACCCCTCGTGGTGCTCCTGCTCGCCGGGGGCGTGCTGGCCGACCGCTTCAGTCGACGCGTCGTCATGCTGGGGGCGGACGTCGTGCGCACGTTGGCCCAGATTGGTCTGGGCGCGTGGATTCTCGCGAGCGCGCCGCCGTTGTGGGGTTTCATGGCGCTCGCGGCCGTGGTCGGGGTGGGCTCGGCCCTGTTTTATCCGGCCCTGACGGGGCTCGTGCCCGAGGTCGTCTCGATGGGCCAACTCTTACAGGCGAACGCGCTCAACAGTCTGTCGGGATCGGTGGCGAGCGCCATTGGTCCGGCGCTCGCCGGCGTGGTCGTGGCCGTCTCGAGTCCCGGCTGGGCGGTGCTTATGGACGGTGTGACCTACGCGGTGAGTGTCGTGAGTCTCTACTTCATTCGCGTCGAGTGGGCGCCGAACGGTTCGCTCGAGACGATGGCGTCGCAGTTGCGCGCGGGTTGGTCCGAGTTCTGGTCACGAACGTGGCTGTGGGTGATCGTCGTGGAGTTTTCCTGCGTGAACGTGTTGGTCTTTGCGCCCATGTTCGTGCTCGGACCCGTCATCGCCAAGCAGTCGCTCGGGGGCGCGCCGGCGTGGGGACTCATTCTGGCCCTCGAGGGCGCGGGTTCGGTGCTCGGGGGCGTGGCGATGTTGCGCTGGGACCCGGTTCGCCCCCTGCTCATGGCCACCCTCGCGACCACGTCGTGGGTTCTACCGCTACTGGCCCTGGCCGCGCGAGCCCCGGCGCTCGTGATTGGTCTCGGGGGATTCGTCGCCGGTATCGGTCTGTCGGTCTTTGGGACCCTCTGGACGACGACCATGCAGCGCGAGATTCCTTCGGAGGTGTTATCGCGCGTGAGCGCGTACGACTGGTTCGGCTCACTGGTCTTTTTGCCCATTGGCATGGCGCTGGTCGGACCGATCGCGAAGGTCGCGGGCGTGACCACGACGATTACGGGCGCCGCGGTGTTGCTGGCGGCGTTCATCGGCGTGACGCTCTTGGTACCCAGCGTGACGGGTACGCGATCGCCGACAGCGAAGGCTTAGAGGAGTTCACTAACCTAACGTGATGGAATCCACCCCCGACGTACTGCCGGACCTGCTCGAAAAAGTGACCAACCTCGCCAAGCGTCGAGGTTTCTTCTTCCAGACGGCCGAGATTTACGGGGGTTTTCGCTCGACCTACGACTACGGCCCCTTGGGCGCGAACATGTTGCGCAACGTCCGTACCGCCTGGTGGAAGTCGATGGTCCAGAGCCGCAGCGACGTCGTGGGTATCGACGCCGCCGTGCTCGGACCGGCGGCCGTGTGGGCGGCCTCAGGACACTTAGAGACCTTCACCGACCCCCTGGTCGACTGTCTGAAGTGCAAGGAGCGTTGGCGCGAGGACAAGATTGACGGCGTCTGCCCGAACTGTGGCTCGACGCAGTTCACCGAACCGCGCGCGTTTAACTTGATGTTTAAGACCCAGGCCGGCCCGGTTGAAGGCGAGGGCGCGGTCGCGTACTTGCGACCCGAGACCGCGCAGGGAATGTTCACCAACTTCAACAACGTGCTCGCCACCACGCGCAAGAAGCCGCCCTTCGGCATCGCGCAAATTGGCAAATCCTTCCGTAACGAGATCACGCCGCAGAACTCCATCTTTCGCACGCGCGAGTTCGAACAGATGGAAATGGAGTTCTTCGTGCCCCCGGCCGAAGCCGACGAGTGGTACCGCTACTGGATTGACGCGCGCCTCGCGTGGTACCACGACCTCGGCGTGGCCCCGGAACTACTGCGTCTGCACGAACACGCCAAAGAAGACCTGTCGCACTACTCCAAGGGCACGACCGACGTCGAGTTCTACTTCCCCTGGGGCTGGGACGAGCTCGAGGGCATCGCGAATCGCGGCGACTACGACCTGACCCAGCACTCCACGCATTCGGGTACGCGCCTCGAGTACTTCGACCAAACCGCGAACGAGCGTTACACGCCCTGGGTGATCGAGCCCGCGGTGGGCGTGACGCGCGCGTTGATGGCCTTTCTCCTCGCCGCGTACCACGAGGACGAGGTGGAGGGGGAGACGCGCACCGTGTTGCGCCTCGACTGGCGACTCGCGCCGTACCAGGTTGCGGTGTTGCCCTTGTCGAAAAAGCCCGAGCTCGAGGGGCTCTCCAAGGAGGTTCTCTCGACATTGCAGCGTGACTTCATGTGTGACTACGACGTGACGCAATCGATTGGTCGGCGCTACCGCCGCCAAGACGAAATCGGTACGCCCTACTGCGTGACGGTCGACTTCGACTCGCTGAACGACCACTGCGTAACGGTGCGCGATCGTGACACCACGAGCCAGTCACGCGTGCCGGTCAAAGAACTCGCGCGTCACCTGCACGAGCGCACCACGCTGGCGGTCTAGGGCACCAGGACAGCGCTCGCGCGCGCCGACGTTTCGCGCCGTAGCGCCGCGGGGATCACGATGCCCGCGGCCAAGATGCCTCCCAGCCAGCAGTCGCCGCTCCACCCGAAGTGCTGGTACGCGTTACCCGCGAGGTACGAGCCGGCCGACGCGCCCAAAAAGGCGCTCACCATGTAGACGCTGTTGACCCGGCTGCGCGCCTCGGGGCGTAGGGCGTAGATCAACGACTGATTGGTGATCTGTAACCCTTGCATGCCGGCGTCGAGTACCACGACGCCAAGCGCCAGTACCAAAAACGTCGAACGCCCGAGTCCGAGTAAAGCGAAGGACGAAAGCAACAGGAGCGAAAAAGCAATGGTCGCGAGATAGGTGCGCTGTCGGTCCGCCACGTGACCGGCCAAGTTCGCCGTCAAGACCCCGGCCACGCCGAAGAGCCCAAAGAGGCCAATCACGGCGTTCGAGTAGTGGTAGGGCGACGCGGACAAGACGTACGACAAGGGCGTCCACAAGACGTTGTTGCAGGCGAAGATCAAGAAACCGAAGTAGGCGCGTCGACGAAGGAGCGGGAGCTCACGAATGAGCGCGAAGGTGCCGAGCACGAGTCGGGCGTAGGTCTGGTGTGGTCGCGCGGGCTCGGTGGGGAGGGCGACGAAGAGCGTTACGGCCATGACCACTAGTCCCGCCGCCGCGACCCAGTAGACCGCGCGCCAACCGGCGGCCTGCGCGATCAGACCCGACACGGTACGCGATAGCAAGATCCCGAGTAGGAGACCGGTCATCACGCGGGCTATGACGCGTCCGCGCTCCTCGGGCGCGGCTAAGTCCGCGGCGAAGGGGATAAGGACTTGGCCACCCACGGTCGTGAGTCCGAGAATCAACGTGAAGATCAAAAGAACGTTGAAGGAGTGAATCGTCGCGCCGAGGGCCATCATGACGGCGGCCAACGCGAAAATGCCGACCGCCAATTTTCGTCGAGGAATCAGATCGCCCAGGGGTACCACGAAGGCGAGCCCCAGGGCGTAACCGATCTGGACCAACGTCATGAGCAGCGAGGCTCGACCGACGCGTACGTGAAAGTCCCGCGTGATCTGGTGCAGCAGCGGCTGGAGGTAGTAGAGATTCGCCACGATCGTGCCAATCGCGAGGGCCATAATGAAGGTAAGACCCTTGGAAAGAGTCCGAGTGTGCTCGGTGCTCACGACGCGCCTTTGCTCGAAGATTGCCTCGACCTTACTGGTTGCGTTCGTTAGTTCGAAGGTACGACGGGTAGTGAGTAGGTCACCTGCGCCTTGGCGACGAGTTTTTCGCTGCCCCTCGAAAAGATTTCAACGTCACTCACCGAAAGACGCTTGCCGAGCTTGATGAGTCGCGCTCGCGCGAGCACGTCGGTGAGCGCGGGCTTACGCAAAAAGTCAATGTGCAGACTCGTCGTCACGGCGAGGAGTTCCGGGCCGACGTGGGCCATGGTGACGAGCCACGCCGCGAGGTCCGCCAACATCATCATGGTTGGGCCCGACACGGTGCCGCCCGGTCGTCCGTGGCCCTCGTGCACGCGTTGACTCACGACGACGACGTCGCCCTCGACGAGTTCGATGGTGGGCACCTCGCCAAGGGGAAAGGATTGGGCCAGCACCTCTTGGAGTTGCGCAGCGCTCAGTACCGGCGTCACGCGACGCGACGATACCGACGAACCGCGAGCGGCGCTAAGAGGGCCAAAACGCCTAGCGACCAGGCGAGTGAGGTCCACGTGCTCAACCCGTGCGGGGCGCCATTCATCAGTCCCCGCACCGCCGTCGCCACCTGACTGACCGGTTGGTAGGTGGCGAAACCCCGTAACCAGCTCGGCATATTCGCTACCGGCACGAAAATGCTCGAGGCGAACGTCAACGGAAAGATCAGGGGGAAGGTGATGGCTTGGGCCGCTTCGGAGTTTGGCGCGACTAGTCCGATGAAGGCGAAGCCCCATGAGAGGCAGTAAGCGAAGAGCAGCATCAACAGCGCGGCTTCGAGGTACGCGACGAAACTGCCGGTCGGACGAAAGCCCACGGCGAAGCCGACGGCGGTGATCACCAGAACCACCATGACGTTGCGCACGACGTCGGCCACGGTGCGACCACCTAACACCGCCATACGGGACATCGGCAGAGCTCGAAAGCGTTCGATAAGACCGCGCTGGAGATCTTCGGCGAGACCAATCGCGGTGCCGACCGAGCCAAAGATCGTGGTCTGCACCAAAATGCCCGGAATCAAGAAGTTCACGTAGTTCCCGTGGGGCACGTTGATGGCCCCGCCAAAGACGTAGCGAAAGAGGACGACGAACATAATCGGCTGAATGATGGCGAAGACGAGCGCCGTGGGGATGCGAACGATGGTCAGTAAGTTACGCCGCGCGATTGTGGCGGTATCGCGCACGGCCCAACCGGGGGACCAACTGTTGGTGGACGTCGTACTCACACTTCCTGCTTTCGCTCAGCCGGTCGCTGCGA
>JANWIR010000005.1 GCA_025449805.1 Acidimicrobiales bacterium
ACTCGGCAATTGCCATGACCTCCTCGAGACCCAGGTAGGGCGACGTCAGCCGCGCGGGTGCCTGGGCGAACGTGCAGTATCCGCAGCGATCCCGACAGAGCTTCGTCAGCGGAATAAAGACCTTGGGGGAGTACGTGATTTGGAAGCCGTGCGCTCGTCGGGCTCGCGCGTAAGCCTCCGGAGCTAACTCTTCTGACGTCGCCTCCAAAAGCTCGCGGTACAGCTCTTGGTTTGCGGTGAACGTCATAGAGGCATCCTAGAACGTCATTCGCGAAATAACGCCACCTAAAAATCGCGAGACGACGCTCGACGCCCCACGGGTCAACGGCGATTCAGGCAGTGTGCATTTTCGACGCGACCGTCGCGAGAAGCTCGTCGTAGGCGTCAACGAAGGCGCGCACGCCGTCAATTTCAAGTTGCGTCGTAACGCCAGCGAGCGAGACCGTCGGCGCCAAGAGTGCCAACTCATCGGCCAAGTTGCGGGTGCTCAGTTCATCGCGCAACGCCGACTGCGAAAACTCACCGCGGTGTAAAGCGGCTTGGAGCGTTGCGTCGGGCATTGTGTTAACCGTCTCGTCCGCCACAATCGTGTCGACGTAAAGCAGTTCGTCGTACGTGGGGTTCTTCGTCGAGGTGGACGCCCACAGTGGGCGCTGCACCTGCGCCCCTTGCGCGAGAAGATTCTGCGCCCGGGGACTATCAATCGTTGAACGGTACAGCGCGTAGGCCGCCGCGACTTGGGCGTTCGCGCTTCGTCCGCGGCGCGCGTCACCGTCGTCGAGCAAGGCGTCGATAGCGACGTCCACGCGAGAAACAAAGAACGACGCGACGCTCGCGATGGCGCTCAGATCACGACCGTCGTTAGCCGCACCTTCGAGACCCGCGAGCCACGCGTTGAGTACCTGTTCGTACCGTTCGAGTGAGAAAATGAGCGTCACGTTGACGTTGATGCCTCGCGTCAAAGCTTCGGTGATCGCCGGGAGACCCTCGAGCGTCGCCGGAATCTTGATCATCACGTTAGGGCGTGCGACCAGGTCGTTCAATCGTGACGCGGCCGCGATGGTGCCAGCGGTGTCGCGGGCGAGACGAGGGGAGACTTCGAGGGACACGAAGCCATCAAGGTACCGACGTCGTTTCGCCGCAAACGCACGTCGGGACTCTTCGAAAACGGACTTGGTGACGTCACAGGCGTCGCGCACGTCCGCGACGGCCAACTCCTCAAAGAGCGCCTCGGGGTCACGTTGCGTGGACGCGGCGACGAGTTCGTCGTAGGCCGACGAGGTAGCGAAGGCTTTCGCGAAAATTGATGGGTTTGACGTCACGCCGCGCACGCCATCGTTCACGAGGTTCGCGAGCGTCCCGTCGTTGAGCCAGTCACGCCGGATGTTGTCAATCCAGGGGCTCTGACCGTAGTGGTCGTAGAGATCATTGAGCTTGGTCACGCGGATTCTTCCAATCTCTCGATGACGTAGTTCACCAGTGTCTCGGGAATAATGCCAAGATTCTCGAAGACGTACTTGCCGGGCGCACTCATGCCGAAGGTGTCAATCCCAATTGCGTGGTCGACGTAGCGGTACCAGCCCAGCGTGGCGCCCGCTTCAATACTCACTGACGGCACCTCGCGACGAAGTACTGCCTCACGGTAGTCCTGGGGTTGCTCATCGAAGCATCGCCAGCACGGCAACGCGACCACTCGCGTTGCGACGCCACGGCGCGCGAGCTCGTCACTGGCGCGCAGGGCCAGCGACACTTCCGAACCGGTCGCGACCAGTGTGAACTGAGCGGCGACGTCATCGCGCACAACGTAACCACCGCGCGGCGCACCGGCGAGTGACGCCAGCCGCTCGGGTTCCGCGAACACGTCGACGTCTTGGCGTGAGAGCACCAGCGCGGTGGGCGCCATGGCCGGGTCCCGCAAGAGGTGTCGTACGAGAGCCACTGTTTCATTCGCGTCGGAGGGTCGCACCACGTGTAAGTGCGGAACCGCCCGCAGGGCCATCAGGTGCTCCACGGGCTGGTGCGTAGGACCATCTTCACCGACACCCACCGAATCGTGGGTGTAGACGAAGAGCGCGGGTGCGTGACTCAACGCCGCGAGGCGCAGCGCCGGCTTCGCGTAGTCGCTGAACACGAAAAACGTAGAACCGACGGGGCGAATCCCACCGTGCAGTGCTTGGCCCACCATGATCGCGCTCATCGCGAATTCACGGATCCCGTAGTACACCTGGCGCCCACCAGGTGCGCCAACGCCGTTCGCGTCGCCTCCCTTGAGAACCACCCCGGTGTTATCGGTCAAATCGGCCGAACCCGCGGTCAGGCCGTGCGTCGACGCCGCGAAGCTGTCCATAGCTCGCTGCAAGGCTTTTCGAGTGGCGACCGGGCTGCCGGCCGGGAAGAGTTCGGCGTCGGCCAACTCCCTCGCCGCGCCATTGGTCGTAAGTTGTTCGAGCAACTGCGCGCCACGTTCACCGGCCGCCAGCACGCGAGCCTCCCAGGAAGCGCGTTCGGTCCGTTGGTTCTCGAGCGACGCTACGACGGCACTCGGCAGCGACGCGTCGAGACAGAAGGGTTCGTCCTTCATACCCAGCACGGCCTTCGTTGCCGAGATTACCGGCGCGCTAAAGGGACTACCGTGCGCCTCGCGACGGTCCATCATTGCCGTCGAGGGGAAGCCGATGTGTGAGCGCACGATGATGAGCGACGGGCGTGTCGTCTCCGTGATGGCCTCACGCGCGGCGACCTCGAGTGCGTTGAGATCGTTGGCTCGTTCACCAACTTCAATCACCTGCCACCCATAGGCGCGAAACCGCGCGGCGGTGTCGTCGTGAAAGGCGAGTTCCGTCGGACCGTCAATGGTGATGTGGTTGTCGTCGTAGAAGACGGTCAATCGGTCAAGACCAAGCGATCCGGCTAAAGAGGCCGCCTCGTGGCTGATGCCTTCCTCGAGGCAACCGTCGCCCGCGATAACCCACGTGCGATGGTTCACCAGCTCTTCACCAAACTGGGCACGAAGGACCCGTTCCGCGAGCGCCATCCCCACACCGTTCGCGATGCCCTGACCAAGTGGTCCAGTCGTGACTTCGACCGTTGGGGTCACGCCATTTTCGGGATGTCCCGGCGTACGCGAGTGCGGCTGGCGAAAGTGGCGAAGGTCGTCCACCGAGACGTCGTAGCCAAACGTATGGGCGAGACCGTACTGCAAGATTGACGCGTGTCCGCAGCTGAGGATGAAACGGTCACGGTCCGGCCATAGATCGCTGGTCGGATCATGGCGTAGCAGCCGCGAAAAAAGCATGACGCCGAGCGGGGCGAGGGCCATGGCGGTGCCGCTATGGCCCGAGTTGGCGGCCGCGGGGGCATCCATGGCGACGGCCACGATTTCACGAATAGCCCGTCCCTCGAGCTCGCTGGCGCCTGGATACAGAGTGTCGATCACGCTCAAAGCGTAGTGAATGGCTCTGCGATGAACTCACAAGTGACGGCTAGCCTTTCGCCGTGGCGCTCCAGATTCCGCCGAACTGCGACCTAACCCTGGGTCTCGTGTGCCTCGATAAGTCAACGCCAGGCACCTCCACTTGGGAGATGCGCGCCGACGAGCGCTTCGCGAATCCCGCCGGACTCGTGCAAGGTGGCTTCCTCGCGGCCGCGCTCGACTCGGCGATGGGAGCCTCTGCGGTGAGTGCGCAAGCGGGTCGTCGGGTGTTCGTGGCCAATACCGAAATGAAGGTCTCCTTCGTGCGCCCCGCACGGGTGGGCCGCACGTTACGAGTGGTTGCCACGGTGCTCAAATCCGGCAAGGTCATCTGTTTCGTCGAGGCCAGGGTCTATGACGACACCCAGGAACTCGTGGCGACCGCCAGTTCGACCTACCTCGTGCGAGAGCGACAGTAGGCTGAACTCGTGAAGACCTCGTCGTGGCGCCGATTTCTCCGCGGAGCCACAATGCGCCGCGACTTCGAGGAGTTAAAGACGCTCTTCGTGCGATACGTGAAGGACGAGACGCTCCAACCGATCAAGGATCTCGGTCGATTTGTCCTGTGGGGAGTGGTCGGCAGTTTGTTCGTCGCCTTTGGCGCCGTGTTGCTCCTGCTTGGTACCTTGCGATTCCTTCAAGAACAGTTTTCGGTGCTCAATGGCACACTCTCGTGGCTTCCGTATCTCATTGTTGCCGTGCTCTGCGTCGCGGTGCTCGCGTTGACAACGTGGCGTGTACTGAGTGGGACGGCGAAACGTCGGTTGAAGACCAGCAAATGATTGAACGCTCACCGGCCCGGCGCGAACTCGAGACGTCGCTACGTTCGTTGTTGCCCCATTCGAACAAACTTCCCTCGTCAATGACGGACGCCCGCAGTTCGGTGGCGGCCGCCGGCGTGGGTGGACTTTTTACTGGTTATCTCTACGGCCGATGGCAGGCACGCCGGGCCCGGCGCCGCAAGAGGTCCGCGTGAAACGCCTCGCGCGCGTTATCACCGCGGCACTGCTCGGACGCGCGTGGGCGCAAAAGTCCACCACGTGGTTGAAGCTCGCGGCGCTCTTTAGTCTCTTTCGGCTCGTCACCCGATCGAGCGCGCGCCGCTCTAAAAAACACTCGTGAGACCCTCCACGCTGCGCGTCGGCGAGCGGGTCATGCTGATTGACGCCAAGGATCGTCAGTACTTGATCACCCTCAAGACTGGGGGAGAGTTCCACACCCACGCGGGAATCGTCGCGCACGACGACGTCATCGGACTCGACGAGGGTTCATTTCTCAACGGCAGCACCGATCGTCAGTTTCTCGTGCTGCGCCCGAGCCTCTCCGACGTGGTCGTGAAGATGCCCCGGGGCGCGCAGGTGATCTACCCCAAGGACCTCGGCGCCATTCTTCTCCAGGCCGACGTTGGTCCCGGTATGCGCGTTCTGGAGGCCGGGGTCGGTTCGGGCGCCTTGTCGATGACACTGCTTCGCGCGGGGGCGCTCATCACCGCCTACGAGATTCGCGAAGACTTCGCCGAGACGGCCAAAAAGAACGTCGCCGCATTTTTAGGACCGGACGTTGCGTACGACGTGAAGCTTCGCGACGTGACCGAGGGCATCGACGAAACCGACCTCGATCGCATCATTCTCGACATGCCCGAACCGTGGAATGTCGTGGCCCATGCCGAAAAGGCCCTACGACCCGGCGGTATTTTTCTCACGTACCTGCCCACGATTAATCAGACGCAACTGGTGCGCGAGAAATTGCGCCAGCACTCTTTTGGTCTCGAAGAGACGGTCGAAATTCTGCGGCGAACTTGGCACGTCGACGGACGCTCGGTGCGTCCCGATCACCGAATGGTGGCGCACACCGGATTTCTCACGTCAGCGCGGCGCGTCGTGCGCCCGTCTAACGCCGTGTCGAACTAGTCGCGCTCAATAAAGATGCACTCGCCGGGGCACTCTTCTGAGGCCTCGCGCACGGCGTCTTCGAATTCCGAGGGCACGTCGGCCAGTCCAGCGGCCCCGCCGGGACTACTCAGCACTTTGTCGCCCATCTTGACGTAGGCGAGTCCGTCGTCGAGCAACGTAAAGACTGAAGGACAGATCTCCTCACAGAGACCGTCGCCGGTACAGAGATCTTGGTCGATCCACACCTTCATGTAGCTGCCCTCCGTGGACTAATTGGTCTCGCCACTCTAGCGGGGACTTCCGCATTCTCGTGACCTTGGCGAGCGCGCCTATCTCCCCTAGGGTGGCGCTATGGAGCCTTTTGAGAGCCAGACACCTGATCCGCGAGAGACCATACCCGTCAACGCACCCCGTGATTTCACCTTGAACGACCTCGACCAGGCGAATCATCGGATTGAGGTTCTCGAAGAGAAGCTCCTCGAAGCCCGCGGTCAGCTCGCCCAAACGAGGTCGAACAACGAAAAGTTGGCAGTGACCATTCAACAGACGCGCGACCAGATCGCGGCCCTGCGCGACGAAGTCGAGAAACTTACCCAACCGCCCGCCGTGTACGGCACGTTCACGGGATTCAACGACGACGGTACCGTCGATATCTTTGCCTCGGGACGAAAAATGCGCGTCGCGTTGCACCCCGGCATCGACCCGGGTCAAATTGCCCGCGGGGACGAAGTCGTGCTGAACGAGTCCTTCACCGTTATTGGCGTGCGGGACGCCGACGGCCAGGGCGAGGTCGTGAGCGTGAAAGAGGTACTCGACGAGCGCCGCGTGTTGGTCTACGGCCGAGCCGACGAAGAGCGCGTGGTCGAACTCGCCGAAGCTCTCAAGGACGTCAAACTGCGCAGCGGCGACGCGCTGTTGCTCGATCTGCGATCAAACCTGTTGACCGAGAAACTTTCACGTCAGGAAGCCGAAGAACTGATACTCGAAGAAGTACCTGACATCAGCTACGCCGACGTGGGCGGACTCGACGAGCAGATCGAAGCCATCACCGACGCGGTGGAGTTACCGTACTTACACCGAGCGCTGTTTCACGACTACGACCTTCCGGCACCCAAAGGGATCTTGTTGTACGGACCCCCGGGTTGTGGCAAGACGTTGATTGCCAAGGCTGTGGCGAACTCGCTATCGCAAAAAGTTGCTGAACTCACGGGCAATCGCAACGTGCGGTCGTACTTCTTAAATATTAAGGGTCCGGAACTGCTCAATAAGTACGTCGGCGAGACCGAACGTCAGATTCGAGTCGTCTTTCAGCGAGCGCGCGAGAAGGCGGAGGAGGGCGTTCCGGTCATCGTCTTTTTCGACGAGATGGACTCGCTCTTTCGCACTCGCGGTACGGGAATCAGTTCGGACATGGAATCGACCATTGTGCCGCAACTCTTGGCCGAAATAGACGGCGTTGAATCGCTGCGTGACGTCATCGTCATCGGCGCGACGAACCGCGAAGACCTAATCGACCCGGCGATTTTGCGCCCGGGGCGTCTCGACGTCAAGATCAAGATCGAACGACCCGACGCCGAGGCGGCCGCCCAGATCTTTCAGCGCTATCTCCACCACCAACTCCCGATCGACGCCACCAGCGTGCAAGAACTCGGCGGCGGGGACGTCCAGAAAGCGCTGCAGTCGATGATCGAAGAGACGGTCACGCACATGTACCGCATTGATGACGACAATCGCTTCCTCGAGGTGACCTACCAAGGTGGCGACAAGGAGATTCTGTACTTCAAGGACTTTGCCTCGGGCGCCATGATTGAGAACATCGTGCGTCGAGCCAAGAAATTGGCCGTGAAGCGCGAGATTGCCCAGGCCGGACGAGGGCTTCGCCTCGATGATTTGCTGACCTCGATTCGCCAGGAGTTTCGCGAGAACGAAGACCTGCCGAACACGACGAACCCCGATGACTGGGCGCGCATTTCGGGTAAGAAGGGCGAGCGCATCGTCTTCATCCGCACACTCATCAATCGCGATGAGACCGACGTCAAGGGTGGCCGCTCGATTCAACACGTCGGCACGGGTCAGTACCTCTAGTACATGGCGATCGCAAAGGTCCTCGGGATCGAAACCGAGTACGGCGTTACGGGTGGGCCCGATCACGATCCCATAAGTGCCTCGAGCGTGATCGTCAACGCCTACGCCCAGCAAGGTCGCACGCGGATCAATTGGGATTTTGAGGGTGAAACGCCCGATATGGACGCGCGCGGTCGCGTCGACCTCACCGCGTTCGCGCCGGTAGTCGAGACGCATCTCGCCAACACGGTCCTCACCAACGGCGCACGACTCTACGTCGACCACGCCCATCCCGAGTACTCGTCACCCGAATGTCGCAGCCCCCTCGAAGCAACCCTCTACGACGTCGCGGGTGAAGAAGTCATGCGTCGCGCGCTCGAGATCGCCAACGCGAGCCTGGATGAGCCTCACGCAATCACGCTCTACAAGAACAACTCTGACGGCAAGGGAAACTCCTACGGCACACACGAGAACTACCTGGTCAAGCGGGAGGTGGAGTTCACGCACCTGGTTCGCGCGATGGTGCCACACCTCATCTCGCGCCAAATCATCGTCGGCGCGGGCAAGGTGGGTGTCGAAACTGAGTGGCCCCTCGATCACACGCCGGATTTCCAACTGTCCTCACGTGCGGAGTTCTTCGAAGAGGTGGTCGGACTCGAAACGACCCTGAAGCGCCCCATCGTCAACACGCGTGACGAGCCCCACAGCGACGCGGAGCGATTCCGGCGCCTCCACGTGATCATCGGTGACGCCAACATGAGCCAGTACGCGACCTTCGTCAAATTAGGTTCAACGGCACTCTTGCTCGGGGCACTCGAGGAGTTTGGCGCCAGCACGTTTCCCGAGCCCCCTCGCCGTCCCGTGCACGCGTTACGTCTCTACGCGCAAGATCCAACCCTGCGCGCGGTCGCCGAATCTCTGGACGATCGCGCGCGCAGTGCCTGGGACTACCAAGACGAGCTCTGGAACCTGGCCGAGCGATTTGTCGCGGCAACTGGTGGGGTTGCGGTTGGCTCCAGTGACGAAGTCGCGTTGATTCTCCAGCAGTGGCGCGAAATGCTCGACGGCGTGCGCGACGACCTCGCCGCCGTCGCCGATCGAGTCGACTGGGTCGCCAAATGGCGCGTGGTCCAAGGTTTTCAGGATCGACACGCCCTCAGCCCCACCGACGCGAAACTCCGGGCGATCGATTTGCAGTACCACGACCTGCGTCCCGAGCGGTCGTTGTCGGCTCGCGTCGGACTTCGCACGTTACACGGCACCGTCGCTATTCGTGAAGCGGTTCACAATCCACCGCCGACGACGCGCGCCTATTTCCGTGGACAGTGCGTCGCTCGATACCCCGACGAAATCGTCTCGGCAAATTGGGATTCCGTCGTCTTTGACGTCGGCGAAGGGCCGCTCCAGCGAGTGCCGATGCTCGATCCGTTGCGGGGTACCCAAACACTCACGCGAGACTTGCTAGAAACAAGTGCAACAGCCGCCGACCTCTTGGCGGCTCTAGACAGGTAGAACTGAAGTATGAGTGAACAAGAGCGAATCCAAAAACGATCCAACGAGCGAGCCAGCAAAGAGACCGCCGAGGTCACCGTTGACGCCACGAAGGGCGACCAGCTCAAGGCCGACCTCGATGATTTGCTCGACGAGATTGACGAAGTTCTCGAAGAGAACGCCGAGGAGTTCGTCCGCAACTACGTCCAAAAGGGCGGTCAATAGATGGGGTTGCCGCTCTTTCGGGCCCACGATGACCCCGGCCCATCCTTCGTAGCCTTCGCCGAACGCCAAGGCTTGGTTCGCACGAGCGAGGTCGCCGACGTTGACGTGCACGCCACCACCGTCGTCGCGCTGCGTTACGCCAGTGGCGTGGTCATGGTCGGCGACCGTCAAGCGACCGGCAACTACATCGCCAGCCGCGACGTGCGCAAGATTGAAGCCGCCGACCGTTTCACCGGACTCGCTATTTCGGGTAGCGCGGCCCGCGGCATTGAGCTCCTGCGCCTCACCCAACTCTCCTTCGAGCACTACGAGAAGATGACCGACAGTTCACTCAGCCTCGAAGGTAAAGCCAACTACCTCTCACCGATCATTCAACGCAATAACCTCTCGACGCCACTACCGGTATTGCCGTTACTCGCTGGATGGGACCGCAACACCGAACAGGGTCGCGTCTTTGAGTACGACGGTGCCGGTGGCTGCTACGAGCGCAGCGACTTTGCGACGATTGGCTCCGGTTCACCGTTCGCTGAAGGTACGTTGCGTCTGGGCTACCGCGCCGACCTCGACGTCGAGGACGCGTTGGCGTTAGGCGCCCTCGCGCTCTACGAGGCGGGGGACAACGATCCCGCGACGGGCGGCGCTGACTTCGTCCGTCGCATATTTCCAATGATGGTCGTCATCGACGCCGGGGGATTCCGAGAACTCTCGACCGACGAGGTCGAGCGCCGTTTCCAAACGATCGCCGAACGACGCGCTGAGTCGCGAGGCGTGGCGGGAGGTTCGTTGCGATGAGTAACTACTTCTACGTCTCGCCCGAACAGCTCACGAAGGACCGCGCCGAATTTGCGCAGAAAGGAATCGCTCGCGGGCGTTCCATCGTCGGAGCCATTTACGACAAGGGTGTGGTACTCGTCGCGGAAAATCCCAGTGCCTCGCTCAACAAGATCTCCGAGGTGTACGACCGGATCGCCTTCGCGGGCGTAGGTAAGTACAACGAGTTCGACCGCCTGCGCGAAGCCGGTATTCGCTGGGCCGACGGCACGGGCTACACCTATTCGCGTGACGACGTCGACGCGCGAGCGCTGGCGAATTACTACGCGCAGTATCTCGGCGACATGTTTACCGAGGGCCAGAAGCCGCTCGAGGTCGAGATTTTGATTGCTCAACTCGGTGGCAAGTTACGCCCCACCAAGCTCTACCGCATTGCGTACGAAGGAACTATCTCTGACGAACCGCACTTCGTGGTGCTCGGCGGCGACGCCGAGACGATTAAGGAGCGCTTCGCGGCAAGTGCCCCAGAACTCGAGTCACTGGCCGCGACGCTTCGCCACGCCGTGGCCGCGCTCGCGGGACCCGAGCGGACGATTCCCGTCAGTGAACTCGAAGTAGGAGTACTCGAAGATCGAGGCATGCGCCGCACCTTTCGTCGGTTGCACGACGACGAGGTGACCGGGCTACTGGAGTAGTCGACAATGTTGCGTCGTATCTACGGAATCGAGACCGAGTACGGCGTGACGTTTTCGCTGCGGGGTCAACGTCGATTGAGCCCCGACGAGGTCTCGCGCTTTTTGTTTCGTAAGGTCGTCGCCTGGGGTCGTTCGTCGAACGTGTTCCTCGAAAATGGCTGTCGGCTCTACCTCGACGTTGGTTCGCACCCCGAGTACGCGACCGCGGAGTGCGACAACCTTGGCGACGTGGTGGCCCAGGACAAGGCCGGTGAATCCATCCTGCGCGAACTGGTGGGCTACGCCCAGCAGCAATTGGGCGAGGAGGGCATTCGCGGTGACATCTATTTGTTCAAGAACAACACCGATTCATCGGGTAACTCCTATGGGTGTCACGAGAACTACTGCATTGAACGCATCGACGATCTAACGCGCCTCGAACAGGTCTTCATTCCCTTTCTCATCAGCCGTCAGATCTTCACCGGCGCGGGCAAGGTCGTCAACAACGTCCGCGGCACCGCCTACTCCATGAGCCAGCGGGCAGAACATATTTGGGAGTCGATATCCTCGGCGACCACGCGGTCGCGCCCCATCATCAACACCCGAGACGAGCCGCACGCCGATCCGGAGAAGTATCGCCGCCTTCACGTCATAGTTGGCGACTCCAATATGAGTGAGTTTGCGACGTACCTCAAGGTGGGAACCGCGGCGGTAGTGCTCGCGATGATTGAGGATAAAACCACGGTCCTGCGCGACTATTCAATGGCGTCGCCCATCAACGCGCTTCGCGATATTTCCTACGATCTCTGGAGCAAGGAGCCCGTGAAGTTGGCGAACGGACGCGACTTGACCGCGCTCGAGATTCAAGAAGATCTCTGCGAGCGCGCTGAGAGTTTCCTCCAAAGTCATCAACTACCCAGTGATCAGGTCCACGCCGTCAAACTCTGGCGTGAGGTCATTGAGCAGTACCGCAGCGACCCGATGCTGCTCGCCGACCGCGTTGACTGGATCGCCAAGCTGCAAATCATCGAGCGCGAGCGCGAGCGCAATGGCGTGGACTTAAGCCATCCCAAAATTGCGTTAATTGACCTTCTCTACCACGACACGAACTACGAGCGAGGGCTTTACTACCGGCGCCAAGCGAAGGGTCACGTGCGCCGCGTCGTCACCGACGACGAGATTGCCACGGCCACTCACACTCCGCCCTCCACGACGCGCGCGCACATGCGCGGCACGTTCATCCAGGCGGCCAAAAAGTGGCGTCGTGACTACACGGTGGATTGGGTGCACTTAAAACTCAATGACGAAATGCAGCGAACGGTCTTACTGAAGGATCCCTTCAAAAGCAGCGACGAGCGGTTCCAAAAGCTCCTGCTCTCCCTCGAACGCCACAACTGAGGCGACTAACCTTCATTCGTGTCCAATGAACCCCTTATGACCAGTGACGTCACGCCACCACCGTCCCCGGTGCGCACGCCGCGTGCGCGCCGTGGGGGGCGCGCACTGCTCGAGTGGGTCGTGATCCTCCTGGTCGCGGTGGCGGTGTCGTTCGTGGTGCGCGCGTACGCGTTTCAGACGTTCTTCATTCCTTCGGGCTCCATGGAACCCACACTGTTGATTGGCGACCGCATCGTCGTCGACAAACTCAGTGTCGACTTTGGCTCGATCCACCGCGGAGACATCTTGGTCTTCAGGGCCCCACCTACCGAAAACTGTGGGGGAGTACCCGTCACCGATCTCGTGAAACGCGTGGTCGGTCTCCCCGGTGACGTCTTAACCTCGAGGGGCAACACCATTTACGTTAACGGGAAGCCTTTCGCCGAGAACTGGCCCCACAATGAACCACTCGGCCCACCCATTGGCCACGTCGTGGTGCCGGCAAACCACTACTTCATGATGGGGGACAACCACAACAACTCGTGCGACTCGAGAAGTTGGGGTCCGATCATTCGTTCGGAAATCATTGGCAAGGCCTTCATGCGCATCTGGCCGCTCAATCGAATTGGGAGCCTCTAAAAATCCCCGCACCGACCCCTAGTATGGGGTCGTGTTTAGTTTGAGCCCCATCAAGATCATGGTCATCGTTGCGGTGATATTGCTCCTGTTGGGGCCCGACAAGTTGCCCGAAGTCGCCCAGAAGTTGGGGAGTTGGTGGCGCGCCCTTAAAAACATCCAAGAGCGCGTCGAGACCGAAGTTCGTCAGGCCATTCCCGACTTGCCAAGCAGCGGTGATTTGGCGCGGCTCGCGCGTAGTCCCGTCAACCTCTTAAACCAACTCGCTGACCGCGTTGACGCCAAGGAGACGGAAGCTGCTACGACCAATGAACCGGTTACTGACGAATCACCCTTGATCGTTCGCCCGGCCCCCGCGCCCTCGACACCACGTGAACCCAACGCGTCGACGCCGCCCGACCCCTCGATGAACTAAGCCTGTGTCGAAATTTCGTAAAGCCGCAACCGGCATGACCTTGGCCGAGCACTTGGCCGAACTTCGTCGTCGATTCCTCGTGTCGGCGATTGCGGTCTCGGTATTTGGGGTGGTTGCCTTCATCGTGTACCCCACCATCTTGAAAGTTCTCCAGCATCCCTACTGTGCGGCGATTCCCAACCACTGTTCGTTCCTTGTCACCAACCCACTTGATGGACTCACGCTGCGCGTGAAGATTGGCTTCTTTGGCGGCTTCTTACTGGCGACACCGATACTGCTCTTCCAGGCGTGGCGTTTCATCACGCCCGGCCTCAAGGCGCGCGAGCGACGCTACGCGTTGCCCTTCGTGCTGGCCTCGATGCTCTTCTTCAGCGGGGGCGTACTACTCGCGTACTTCAGCTTCGGCCACGCCCTGCAGTTCCTCAAGTCCATTGGCGGATCGTCGCTCGTGACGGCGTACAACCCTAATCAGTACCTCACGCTCTTCTTGTTGATGATGTTCATCTTCGGCCTCACGTTCCTCTTTCCCGTCGTCTTGGTCGCGCTCGAACTGGCCAACCTGGTGACGCCAAACCAGCTCTTGCGTGGTTGGCGCTACGCCGTTATAGGCATCACGATCGCGTCAGCTACCTTCACCCCGAGCGGTGACCCGCTCTCAATGATGTTCCTCGCGGTGCCCCTCGTCGTCTTCTACTTTCTCGCAATCGCCGTCGGCAAACTTCTCAAGCGGTGAGTTCACCGCACTACCGCCAGCACTTCGTCGACGCGCTCGGCTTTGGTCTCGACGACTTTCAACTCGACGCGATGAACGGTGTCGATGAGGGCGTGAACGTTCTCGTGTCGGCACCGACTGGCTCGGGTAAAACGCTGATTGCCAATTACGCCATCGGGCGTGCCTTCGAACGCGAGCAGCGCGCTTTTTATACCACGCCGCTCAAGGCACTCTCGAATCAGAAGTACCACGAACTCTGCGCACTCTACGGCGCGAGCCGCGTGGGACTCTTAACGGGCGACACGTCGATCAACCGCCTGGCGCCAGTGGTGGTCATGACCACCGAGGTACTGCGCAACATGCTCTTGACCGAGTCGGACCAAATACGAGACCTCGGCCTCGTGGTCCTCGATGAGGTGCATTACCTCCAAGATCCCTTCCGTGGGGGTGTCTGGGAAGAAGTACTGATCCTGACGCCCAAGAGCGTTCGCTTCGTGGCCCTGTCAGCCACGATTGGCAACGCTGGATTCCTCGGGGAGTGGTTCGAAACGGTACGTAGCACGACGAAAGTCATCGTGGAATCGACGCGTCCCATTGAACTGCACAACCACGTGGCGGTCGTGCCACGCAGCAGCAATCAGGTCGAAATTTTGGACCTGCTGGACGGACCTCGGCTGTCGGACCCGGCGCGGCGAGTGGACAATCTCATGAAGGCCAGTCGCAAGTTTCGTCCGGGTCCGAAGTGGCACGGCCCCAAGTCGTCGGCGCCCCCCGCGGCCTTTCGTGGACCACGACGTAGTGAACTCTTACGCGCCGCGGCCGACGCCGATCTGCTACCCATCATCGTCTTTATTTTTTCGCGCGCCGCCTGTGACGACGCGGTCCAACAGTGTCGCCGCGACGGGCTCTTGTTCACCACCCCCGACGAACGCCGCCTCATCGAAAACATTGCCGAAGAGCGGGTTCGCGACTTTTCGGCCGATGACCTCGTCGCCCTCGAGTACGACCCCTTCATCGACGCGCTTCGACGTGGCTTGGCCGCCCACCACGCCGGCATGGTGCCCGCCTTTCGTGAAATTGTTGAGCAGTGTTTTGAGGCCAACCTTCTCGCGGTCGTCTTCGCGACCGAGACGTTGGCACTCGGCGTCAACATGCCGGCGCGCTCCGTCGCGTTGGAGCGCTTCACCAAGTATTCCGACGCCGGTCGGCAGTTTCTCACGAGTGGTGAATTTGCGCAGATGACTGGTCGCGCCGGTCGGCGCGGTCTCGACGACGAGGGCCACGCCCTGGTGTGTTTCACGCCGGATCTTGCGCTGCACGACGTGGCGAGGGTCGCACTCGCCCCACCGAGCGAGTTGCACTCCTCGTTTCGTCCGACGTACAACCTGACGGCCAACTTGATAAACCACGTCGAGTTTGACATGGCCCTCGAGATAGTCCGGCAGTCTTTCGCGCAGTTCGAGACCGATCGTCGACCGCGCGGCGTTCGACGTCCGCTCAGCGAACAGCTTCTGGCGCGCCATCGGGTGCTCGAAGACCTGGGCTACGCCGAGGGATGGCGCCTCACCGACCAGGGGCAACTGCTCCGTTCGATTTATCACGAGTGCGACCTCTTGATTGCGGAGTCGCTGGAACTCGGCGTCTTTGACGATCTCGAACCGGCCGAACTCGCGGGCCTGTTGTCAACCTTTGTCTTCGAGGCCAAGCGCGGCGCCAAGCCCAGTGCGGCAAAGCAGGTCACCACCAAGAAGCGGCGGGCCATCAACGATCGGCTCGGCCCCCAACGTCGTGGCACCCTTAGCGAGCGCCAAAGCGAGATCGCCGCGCTCGCGGTGAGCGTCGCTGAGGTGGAGGCGCGGCATCAGGTTCCCCACGCTCGCGACCCCGACGGCCGATTCGCGACGACAATTGCCGCGTGGGCCCGGGGCGCCACCCTTTCTACAGTGCTCGATCTGGCCGAGCTCGAGATCGGGCTGACGTCGCCGGGCGACTTTGTGCGACAGGCCAAACAGGTCGTCGACCTCTGCGAGCAGTTCTCGCGCCTCAGCAGCCGCTACGGCGTGGCCGAGGTCGCGGGGCACGCCCGTGACCTGGTACTTCGCAGCGTCGTCGCTGGGTCGAGCAGCGTCCACCCGTACCGCTAGATTCGCCTCTAATCTCGTAACTCCATGCATCCCTACGCGGCCGAAGAGTTCACCGACGCCGAATCGTCCATCCTTCGGCGGTACTTCACCAACCTCGAAGGTCCCGTATTCGCCCTGGTGAACTTGCCCGAAGTCGTGAAGGGCGCGCTCTTCGCGCGCTACTCACGTTCCTCGAAGAGCCTCCGGCGACTCTTTCTCGACGAGTTCGTGGGCGACCTCGACCTTTCGGGTGACACCGAACTCGACGCCACGATCGGACTCGGGCGAGCCGACGAGCTCTACCAGCGAATCTTCTATGAGTACGGCGACGACTCGGTGGCGCAACTCGGTGGGGTGCACCTGGCGTGTGAACAGTCGAGCAATCTCTTGACGAAAGTGCTCGAACGAGGTCGCCTGATGAGCTACCTCGAGCAGTCCACCAGGTACTTGGGTTACGACAAACGTCTCGCCAGCGGTCACTACCGTTTCTACCGCGACCACGACCTCCTCGAGTCTCGATTCGGCGCTCGCTACATCGGCGAAATGGACCGGATGTTCGACACCTACGCGGCGCTCCTGCCACGGCTGACCGAGTTCATTACCGTGAAGTACCCCAAAACACCCGACGACACCGACTTCGTGTACCGTCAGGCCACGCGCGCCAAAGCCCTCGACGCCGTGCGCGGGTTACTTCCCGCGAGCGCGCTCTCGAATCTCGGTATCTACGCCTCCGGTCAGGCCTACGAGGGTCTTTTACTGCGCATGCGCGCGCACCCGCTGCCCGAAGTACGCACCTACGCCGAGATGATGTTCGACGAGCTCAACAAGGTCATCCCGTCGTTCCTGAAACGAGTCAACGTTCCCGAGCGTGGCGGGGTTTGGACCGAGTATCTGTCATCGACGCGTAGCGCCACCCAAACGTTGATGCGCGAACTTTGGCAGGACGACGACGTCGCGCCGGGGGAGTCCGTTCGCCTCGTCGACTTCGACCCTGACGGCGAAACGCGCGTACTCGAGGCCATCGTCTTTGCCAACGGCACCGGTTCGCACCACGAGGCCGCGCGTCGCGTGGCGATGTTGTCCACCGACGACCGCCAACGACTACTCGATGCCTACGTCGGTGAGCGACGTAACCGTCGCCATCGCCCAGGACGCGCGCTCGAGCGCACCGACTACCGCTTCGAGTTGGTGACGGACTATGGAGCGTTTCGCGACCTCCAGCGTCACCGATTACTGACGATTGAGTGGCAACCCCTCACGGTTGATCTGGGTTTCGACGTTCCCGAACTCATCTACGAAGCCGGCCTCGCGGGGGAGTTCGAATCCTCCCTCGAACGCTCCGCCGAGTTCTACTACGACCTCCGCGAGGACTTTCCCGACCAGGCCCAGTACGCGGTGGCCCTCGCGTTTCGCATCCGTTACGTCATGCAGATGAACGCCCGCGAGGCCATGCACCTTATTGAGTTACGTTCAGGTCCCCAGGGGCACCCCAATTACCGCCGAGTAGCCCACGAAATGGCCCGGCTCATCGACACCCAAGCCGGACACCACGCGCTGGCCGCCGCAATGCGATTTGTTGACTTCTCCGACACGGATCTCGAGCGATTGGCCGCCGAACGGGCCGCCGAACGGGCCCGCACCCTGCGCCTGTAGAGTCTCTCCTTCGACTTTCGGCGGAAATACCCGCCGACCGCGCAAAAAGGCTCTACACTGCCAGCGCTACAGAAGAGGAATTCATGGCTGGAAATTCAGAAAACGACGAAGTTTTTGACGAGGAAGAGCTCGCCGAGGGCTTCGACGAGGAGATTGTCGGTGACGACCTCGACGACGAGGAGGGCACGGACGTCGTTGATCTCGACGACGACGTCGACGGTGTTTTAGTCATTGATGAGGTCCTCGACGACGTCGCCGAGGACGACGCGGTAGACGACGACGCGGTAGATGACGACGAGGAGACGAAGAGCGTCGTGGTCATTGACGACGATGACGTCATTGACGACGCCGACGTCGAATTGGCACTCGACGAAGTGCTCGCGGAAACGATTCTGCGTACCACCATTACCGATGAGGACGACGATGGCCCGG
Source organism: Acidimicrobiales bacterium (assembly GCA_025449805.1). Classification (GTDB taxonomy): domain Bacteria; phylum Actinomycetota; class Acidimicrobiia; order Acidimicrobiales; family RAAP-2; genus RAAP-2. The sequence goes on from JANWIR010000005.1 coordinate 17,938, forward strand.
TCGAGCTCGATCCGACGCTCGAGAGCGCCGAAACCATCTTGCCAAAGCAGGACGACGAGTTTCGCTGCAAATCCTGTCGTCTCTTAAAGAAGACGAGTCAATTGGCCGACAAGGCCAAAATGCTTTGTCGCGACTGCGTCTAACGATGCGTCGCACGCTCTCGAGTGAGCCAACGTGAGTGTGCGCGTCGAACGAGCCTTCGTGGTTGACGAAGAGCTCCGCGTGGTGTTTCACGACGCGTTAAAGAGTGAAGCCCGGCACCGTGGGGGGCGCGCCTACCTCGACTCTTTTGGCGTCGACGAAAAGGCCCTCGAGGCGCTGGTCGATGAGGAGGGGCTGTGGATTGCCCGTGACGATGAACTCATCGGACTCGGCGTGTGCAGCAGCGGCGTGATCATGGGAATCTACGTGATTCCGACGCGCCGTCGTGAAGGCATCGCGCGCGCATTAGTGGCCGAGATTATCGACGCCGTCAATCCGAGGGACGCACACGCGCTGCCCGGTGACCGCGCTATGAAATCACTTTACGAATCCTTCGGTTGGAAGGCTCGTCTCCTTACGATGCGCGCCGACTAGGCGGACGCTTCGTGCGCGTGGGCGGCGGGGGAGGGGGAACCTTCATCCCGAGCAGCTTGGCCAGTTCCGGTATAGCCCCAGCGTTGTGAACGGCGACCGCACGACTCGCTTCATCACTCGGGATACCCGCCGGCTTGATGTTGCGGCGAATGGAGGTGTCCACGGCCAACTCCACCAACTCGTTCCACGTCGCGGGTTCGAGATCGGCGCTCAACGTCTCTGAGACCAAGGCAACCACTCGGGCCGCGACGTCAGCGCTCACGCGCGTCGAGATGTCCGGTGGGCGCGCCACGAGTTCCAGCGCTTCGCGAACCTTACGCGCGTTAATGGCGCCCTCAAGACGTTCCGCCCATTGGGTGCGAAGGTGTTCCAGACGCGTCGTCAGCGCGGTCTGCAGTTCCTTTAACTGCGCGCGCGCCTCGTCATCGAGGGTGACGGTCTTAGCCGACGTGACGACCGCACGAAGATCGCGGAGACGAAGTTCGCGTCCCGCGCCAACGGCGCCCGCTGCGCGGTCCTTCCACATCGCGAGATTCGTACGCCCGAGAAGTTCCTCGGCAATACGGTCGATCGTGATGGGGTCCACCGTCGGACGACCTTGACTCGTCGCGTTCTTGTTCTGTTGCTCAACGGCGGCACGAACCGCGGGCATGCCGCCGCGCAGGAGTTGCTCCGCAACCGGTAGTTGTTCCGGAGAAAGTGTCGCTAAAAGGGCGTTACGGTGAACGGTGCTGAGCGGTGGTTGTGCGTTATTCGCGCCCCGTGGCGGACGAGCCGCTCGAGCGCCGTCACGCGGTGGACGGGATTCGCGCTCACCCGTGCGCGGAGCCCGCGTCGGGCGCTCACCCTCACGACGAGGCGCCCGGGTACGGCCCTCTTCACTGGGCTTGGCGTCACTGCGCTCACGCGCTGGACGCGCCTCACGACGATCACCGGGGCGCTTCGTACCTTCGCGACGATCACCGTCACGGCGCTCACCGTCACGACGTGCACCGCGGCCCTTAGGGGCGTAGGTGACGATGACGTCGGGTCCCTTGGCGGGCGTGGGCTTTAGCTCGAGGCGCTCATTGCGAGGGTCGAGAGGGGAGGCCGCCTTGGGCGGCGCCACGGAGAGAACTTCGATGCCCTCCATGTACTGCTCCACGTCCGCTCGGTACACGTGGCCCACGACGGGGCCCCCGGGTACCAACGCGGCCTGGAGCACGCCCTTTGGAAGCTTGGCACCGGCCGCTCGCCACGTGGCAAGCTCCCCGTTCAAACTCGTAATTTCGATGTCGATGCGCCGAGACATAGGGTTCCTAATCTAGCCGCCACGAACTCAGCAAACATTTCAGTGACATTTAGCCTGCATTTACGAAGCGATGCCTAGCATGGTCAGCGTGAACGAGACTCCCTTCGATGCAACTCCCGAAGAGGACGCCACGCCGGCAACCCCCGGGACCTTCGCTACCGCCAACCAGTCGCCGGGTGAGCCCCCGTACGGTGGTGAGACGCCCGTTTCGGCCATCGACGCGACACCTCTTTCGACGGCCCCCGCGTCAACCGTTAACGCCGTGCCGCTGGCGTCTCAAGGACGACCGGCCAGGGGACTGTGGTCGTCGCGGATCTCGTTACTCCTCGTCGCGGCCCTAGTCGGTGGACTGGCTGGCCACTTTGCCTCGAATTCATCATCCGGGTCCGGTGGGGTCACGATTAACCAGGTAACCAATAGCCCCGGCGCCGCAGTACTCCCGAACGGCAAGAGCATTCCCTCGTTGGTCGCGAAGGTCTTACCATCGGTCGTCAGCATCGAAGTCACGGGTCAGGGCCAGGCGGACCAGGGTACGGGCATGATTATCTCGTCGAATGGTCTGGTGGTGACGAATAACCACGTCATCGCGGCTGCCGTGAACGGCGGGACTATCAAGGTGGTCTACTCCGGTTCCACCAAAGCGATCCCCGCAACCCTGATCGGCACCAATCCCATCGACGACGTCGCGCTCATCAAAATTAACGGCGCCAAAAATTTGCCAGCCGTTACCTTCGGAAACTCCAGCGCGCTGGTAGCCGGCGACGCGGTCGTCGCCATAGGTAACGCACTCGGCCTCGCGGCGGGTACGCCCACCGTGACCTCCGGCATCGTCTCGGCACTCGGCCGCACGGTCACCGCGGGTACCAGCGGCTCATCGGAAACACTCAACAACATGATTCAAACTGACGCCGCGATTAACCCGGGCAATTCGGGTGGACCGCTCCTCGATTCCAGCGGTGACGTGGTCGGAATGAACACGGCCGTCGCCGGCACGTTGCCCGACGGCGAGAGTGCTCAGAATATTGGCTTCGCGATTCCGATTGCCACCATCGAGTCATTGCTTAAGCAGCTTCGCGCGGGTGAAAGCGTCGTCAACCACGGGGCTTTCATCGGCGTCGAAATCGAATCCATGACGCCCTCACTCCAGGCGCAGTACGGCTTTAGCGTGTCAACGGGCGCGGTCGTCATGTCGGTGATTGCCGGAACCGGTGCCGAAGCCGCCGGCGTCAAGCAGGGCGACGTCATCGTGGGTATCAACGCGACCGCGATTCAAAGCGCTCAGGACGTCTCGAGCGTGATCTCGTCACTGCATCCCGGTGACGTCATCGCCCTCAAGGTCGTACGCGGCACCAAGCACGTGACGCTCCAAGTCACCCTCGGTCGACAGCCGGCGCACTAGGCCAAGGTCGCGATACCGCCGTCGACCGGCAAGATTGCGCCGGTGACGTAGCTGGCCGCCGGTGAAGCCAGGAAGATGGCCGCGCCCGCCATGTCCGACGGCTTGCCGATGCGCTTGAGCGGGGCCGCGGCGGCAATTTCGTCACCGAAGGCCTCGAGGGTGGCGTGCATCATCTTGGATTCAAAGGGACCCGGCGCAATCGCGTTGACCGTCACTAGGGGAGCGAGCGATTTGGCGAGGTGGCGAGTGAGTTGGTGCACGGCGGCCTTCGAGGCGGAGTAGGCGTAGGTCTCCATGGACGGCACGTGGATGCCGTCAATAGAACCGATGTTGATAACGCGCGAGGGGTTGTCG
>JANWIR010000006.1 GCA_025449805.1 Acidimicrobiales bacterium
CCCGCAATGGTGAGTACCGAGATGAGTACGGCGCGGGGAATATTGCGACCGGGATTGACCGTCTCCTCGCCGAGGTTGGCCGACGTCTCAAAGCCGGTGAAGAGCAGTACCCCGTAGAGAACGCCGAAGAGCACACCCTTCCAATGCTGGGGTGATCCCGAGGGTGAGAAGCCCTGGGAGAGATGGTGCACGCCTCCGCTTTTCACGATGACGTAAATGGAGAAGATCAGCACTACGGACACAGAAATCAGTGCCAGGGTGAGCTGCACGCGGGTCGACAACGCGACACCTAAGTAGATGACCGATCCCACGATGAGGAACAGCAGGAGGTCCCACACGAAGTACGGCAGTGGCTGTTTCGCAAACTCCCCCAGAATGATGTCGTGAATCGTGCCACCAATCATCGGCAAAATGCCAGCTCCCAGGGCCAGCATGCCGGTGTAGTAGAGCCAACCCGCCGCGGAGCCCACGCGCCCACCAAGGCCGTCGGTCACGTAGTCGTACAGTGACCCCGCCGCCTGAATCTTGCGCGTGTACTCGGCGACAATCCAACCAAGCCCCACCACGCCAATTGCCGCGATCAATACCGACAATGACGCCGCGGTACCGGCGCCGTTCCCTGAAGCGTTCAGTCCGACGAGGAGCGGCACGAGAAAGGCGATCGAAAAGACCGGCCCCATAAGTCCCACGGATTGCGCAATGGTGTCAATCAACGTGAGCTGTCGCTTGCCACCAAGTTTTGTCCTTGGAGTGCGTTCTTCCATTAGTTCTCTCCCCCTGAAACGCGCCGCGCTCGACACGATTTCATCAAACCGTAAGGGGTCAAACGACTTTCGTCAAGCATTCGTGAACGTAATTGTGTGACGAGACCTTCGAGAGATCAGCAAATTGCGCTATTTCCCAGCACAACTACGACAACCGGTCGTTACGAAAAGCACGTGGCGCTGCCATTAGTCGGCCGTGGCGAGGCGGAACTTGTGGTGTAATAGCCCAATCGTTTGGACACAAACATCCCTGGGAGAAACGTGAACCAGCCACTCGCCGATATCACCAGCCACGACACCTACGTCAACGGTGTTCCCCACGATACGTTCGCCTACTTTCGCGACCACGATCCGGTCCACTGGACGGAAGAACACGATGGCGGCCGTGGCTTTTGGAGTCTGACCAAATACGACGACGTACTCATGGCCTCGCGCAACACCGACGTTTTCTCGAGTCGTCTCGGCATTCGACTCGAGGACATGGACGACGAGGAGTCCGAGGCCCGTCGCACCTTGATGGAGATGGACGCTCCCGAGCACACGCGGTTACGTCGCCTGGTCAGCCGCCCCTTCGCCCCCAAGTCCGTCCAAGGCTACGAAGACGCCGTGCGCGGACTCGCGGTCGAGGTGCTCGACGCCCTAAATGGAGAACGGCACTTCGACTTCGTGCGAACGGTCGCGCGTGAACTACCCATGAAAATGCTCGGTCGACTGCTGGGATTGCCGAATGACGATCTCGAATGGCTCGTCCAACGCGGCGACGCCCTCATTGGTAACACCGATCCCGATTTCACCGAGTTCGTCGTGGACCAGGTCGACACGTCGGCCTTTCGCCTACTGCCCTTTCGCAGCCCCGTCGCGGCCGAACTCTTCGAGTACGCCGCTCAAGCACTCGAGCAGCGGCGCCTCACCCCCACCCACGACATCATTTCGGCACTTTTGGAACCCACTTCCGACGGTGAGTCCCTCGACGACAAGGCCCTCAAGAACTTCTTCACCTTGATGGTGGCGGCTGGCAATGACACCACGCGCTACTCCATGACCGGCGGACTACTCGCCTTAATCGAGCGCCCCCACATCTTTGAAGCCATTCCCACAATGTCACTCGAGCAGCGAAAATTACTCGTTGACGAGATGCTGCGCTACACGACCGTGACCATGCACTTTCGTCGCACGGTCATGCAGGACTTCGAACTCCGCGGCAAAACCCTGCGCGCCGGCGACAAAGTGGTGCTGTGGTTTACGTCCGCCAACTTTGACGAGGACCACTTTTCGCAGCCCTATTCGTTCGAGCCCGAGCGTTCACCCAACGACCACGTCACGTTCGGACTCCACAGTCCGCACTTGTGCCTGGGTGCCCACCTCGCGCGTCTCGAGATGCGCGTCTTGTTCGAAGAGATCGCTCGCCGCTGGTCACACGTTGAATTGGCCGGTGCGACGGAGCGACTTCGTTCGAATTTTATTAGTGGCGTGAAGCGCCTCCCACTTGAGGTGACGTGGCGTTAGAGAAACGGGAGATACTCGCGTAGTTCCCAGTCGGTCGTCGCCGCGCAGTAGCGCTCCCACTCCGTGCGCTTCACCATGACGTGCTGGGCGACCAAATCCGCACCGACGGCCTCGACCAAGGCTTGGTCGGCCTCAAGCGCACTGAGGGCATCGTTCAACGACGACGGTACGCCGACGGTGGCCTCGATCGTGTCGAGTCCATTGCCCGCTTCCGCCGGACCGGGATCGACCCCGTCAACGACGCCCAGTCGCGCGGCTTGCAGCACCGCGGCGACTGCCGTGTGTACCACCGCAGCACCGTCGCTTAATCGATGTTCAAGGCGAGCTCCGGCACCACGTTCCGAGGGGACGCGAATGGTGGCCCCCCGGTGGTCGAAGCCCCAGTTCGCCCAGTAGCCCGACAACGACGCGGGCCGCAGACGCTTGTACGCGTTGACCGTCGGCGCGCAGAGCCCCGCCAGACCACGGTGGTGCGCGATAAGGCCTCCAATCGAGTGTCGGGCGAGCTCGGAGATGCCGTCGGGGGCGCCGTCGTCGTTAATGACGTTGGCGCCGTCGCTGGTGCGAAACGAGAAGTTCACGTGCAGTCCTGATCCACCCCGGTCACTGAGTGGCTTACCCATAAAGGTCACCAACAGTCCCAGACGATGCCCGACCTCGCGCGCGAGCACCTTGAACAAGAACGCGTCGTCGGCCGCGCGAACGGCGTCGGCGTAGCGCAACGTGAACTCGAACTGACCCGAGTCGTACTCCGAGTTGACCGACTCCAGGGGCAGTTCGGCGTCCGCGCAGGCCGCCCAGATGGCGTCAATCAGGCCGTGCGGGTCGACGGCGGGGCCGGTGCCGTAGACGAACGCACCGGGCGTGTCGAGCGGCTTCCAACCACCGGATCCGTCGGGGGCAAAGACGAAGGCCTCGAGTTCAATCCCGACGTAGGGTTCTAGACCCTTCGCGCGCCAATCCTCGACAGCTTTGCGCAGGGCGCCACGCGGTGACACCGCGAAGGGCGCGCCGTGGCGCTCGAGATCGGCGACCACGACTCTCGTGTTCGCCTCCCACGATGGCCGTAGGTCCGCCATATCAAAGACGGCGTCGAAGTCGGGCAGACCTTCGTCCCAGTGACTGCCGACCGTGTAGGGCGTCATGCCCCGGTCGTACCCGAGGGCCCAGGTGCCGGTGCAGTGACGCGCTCCCTTGTCGGCCAGGCTGGCCGGAAGGTACTTGCCGCGAGCGAGCCCGAGATGATCGGGCCACAACACACGAACGCGGTCAAACGAACTACTCATAGCCCCCCCCTCGTCACGCTGGCGAACGTAGCACGTCAGTGGACGGTTGGTTTGTAGAGTGTGAGAATCATTTGCTAGCAAACGATTTTGGAGGTTAGGTGGAGTATCGTCGAATTCTCCTTGACGGCGACGAGGTTGACGTACGCCTCGAAGGCGCCGAACTCGTCGCGGACGACGGGCGTCGAGTCGACGCCGCCACGGCGACCCACCTCGTTCCCGTTAAACCCTCCAAGATTTTGTGCTGTCACCTCAACCACGTCTCGCGAGTGCGCGAGTTTCGAGTATCCCTCCCCCCAGCGCCCACGTGGTTCCAAAAGCCGGTCTCTTCGCTGAACGCCCACGGCGGCGCCGTCGTGCGACCGGCGAACTGCCACTATCTCAACTTCGAGGGCGAAGTCGCGATCATCATCGGGCGAACGGCCCGCAATATTGCGCTCGATGACGCTGCGTCGTACATTGCCGGCTACTCCATCGCGAACGATTTTGGTCTGCACGATTTTCGCGACACGGACGCGGGCTCCATGCTGCGCGTGAAGGGCGCCGACACGCTTTGTCCCATTGGACCCGGGGTGGTGACCGATTGGGACTTTCACGGCAAATCGATTCGCACGCTGGTCAACGGCGAGGTCTTGCAAGACGGGTCGACCGACGAGATGGCCTGGGACATGCACTACCTGATTACGGACCTCGCCCGACTCATCACACTCGAGCCCGGCGACGTCATTCTCTCGGGGACGCCGGCGTTCTCGCGTCCCGTGGAGCCCGGTGACGTCGTGAGCGTCGAGGTCGAAGGTTTGGGCGTACTCACCAATCCCATCGTGGCGGCGCCGTTGCCGGTCAGCGACGAGGTCGGCGCCCAGCCCACCGACAGCGAAGAGGTTCGCTCGACGGCGCTCGGTGGCGACTGGGAGTACCGGGGACAGCGCGCGCCCTACACCACGAGGCGCGAAGATCTCCCCTACCCCCGCGTTCGCCCCCGGTTCGAGTCATGAGTCGACGCGTCGACGTCGCGGGCGTACCAGTCGCGACCGGCCACTTCATTAACAACGAACGCCGCGACGGCGCGGAGACCTTCGAAGACCGTTCGCCCCTCGACTGGTCGCTCAAACTCGCTGACGTGAGCCGCGGCGACGCGGACACCGCCGACGCGGCCCTTCGCGCCGCGCACGACGCCTTTCCCGCGTGGTCGACGCTCGCAACCCACGAGCGCGGTCACTACCTGACGCGATTGGCCGACCTCATCGATCGCCACGTCGACGAGATCGCCCGCGTGGAGTGTCTCGACATGGCGATGCTGGAAGAGAGTTTGCGGTTGCGCGTCATCGCGCGCGGCGCCCGAAACTTCCGTGCCTACGCCGAACTCGCGCAGGACTACGTCCCTCGGCGTTGGCACTCCAACACCACGAACAACGTCGTGTTGCGAATGCCCGCGGGCCCGACGGTCGTCATCACGCCCTGGAACGCGCCCTTCATGCTCTCGACCTGGAAATGCGCACCAGCGCTCGCGGCGGGCAACACCGTCGTCCTCAAGCCAGCCGAGTGGTCACCGCTGAGTTGCTCGCTACTCATGGACCTCGTGGCGGAGGCCGACTTCCCACCGGGCGTGTTCAACCTCGTGCAGGGCTTTGGCCACGAAGTCGGCGCGGCGCTCGTTGCCCACCCCCTCGTTCGCCGGATCTCCTTCACCGGTTCGCCCGAGACGGGACGAAGCATTGGCGTCGCCGCGGCGCAGAACTTGGTGCCCTTTACGGCCGAACTCGGTGGCAAAGGCCCCTTCGTCGTCTTCGCCGACGCGGACCTCGCGCTAGCGGCCGAGCGCGCCGCCGTCATGTACGACGACGCTGGTCAGGTCTGTCTCGCGGGCACGCGCCTCCTCGTGGACGCGACGATTGCCGACGAGTTCTTCGAACTCTTTCACGCGGCGGTACAGCGTCACGTGCTCGGTGACAGCCGCGACTCGACGACGACCATCTCGCCACTCATTCACCCCGCGCACCTCGCGCGCGTCGAAGGCTTCGTGGAACGAGCGCGCGCCAATGGCGATCGCGTGGTCTTCGGTGGTGAGCGTTGGAAGGACGACGGCCTCTGGTACGTACCTACGTTGATCGAACCACGCGATAACTCTTCCGAGATCGTGCAGCGCGAAGTCTTTGGCCCCGTCTTGACATGGCAGACCTTTCACGACGAACACGAGGCGATTGATCTCGCGAATTCGACCGCCTACGGACTTTCCGCGATGGTGTTTACCCGCGACGACGCGCGAGCACAGCGCTTCGCTCTTGGCGTGCGCGCCGGCACCATCTGGGCCAACTGTTTTCTCATCCGCGACCTCACGGCACCCTTCGGCGGTATTGGCCAAAGCGGCATCGGACGCGAAGGTGGCGACTACGCCCTCGATTTCTACAGTGACCTCAAGACCTTCCAGGTAAAGGAGGACACCACTAATGGGTGAAATTGTTGGCGCCGGACTGTTGGCGCACGTTCCCACCATCGTCCTATCCGACCATGAACGACGAGCGCTCAACGACGGACACGAAAGCTCGCTCTACACGGGTCTGCACCAACTTCGTCGCGAGGTCTTCGACGTGCTGCGCCCCGATCTCGTCGTGGTCTTTGACAGTCACTGGTTTACAACGGTCGAATTCGTGATTACGTCAGCGCCGCGACGACACGGTTTCTTCACCTCCGAAGAACTACCCCGGGGAATGTCGAGCGTCCCCTACGACGTACCCGGCTCGCCCGACTTCGCCCAATTGGTCGGTCGGATTGCCGCCGCGACGCCCGAGTGCTGGATCACCCCGATTGAGAACGAACACCTCCCCATCACCTACGCGACCACCAACTTCCTCGGATTCCTCCAAGGATCCGAATCGTGGGTTTCGGTGAGCACGTGTCAGACCGCCGAACCGAGCGATTTTGCTACCGTCGGCCGAGTAATCGGCGAGGCAATCGCCGCGAGCGACCTTCGCGTCGTACTGATTGCCTCGGGTGCACTCAGCCATACGTTTCACACGCTGCGCACGCTGCGCGACCACGAAGCCGCCGACGAACGCCACATATTCTCTGACGCGGCGCGGCGGGCCGATCATCGCGTCATCGACGCCCTCGAGCGAGGCGACCACGCCCAGGTCCTGCGCGAACTGCCGGACTTCGCCCTCGTCAAGCCCGAGGGCCGTTTTGGCCACTACCAGATGATGGTGGCAGCGCTCGGCGGAAGTGCCTGCGTCGCGCCAGCTCGCCGATTCTCCGAGTACGAGAACGCCATCGGCACCGGGCAGATTCACCTCTGGTTCGACCGACCCGCCACCGGCTGGACGAAGGAGGCATCGTGAATCTCCAGGGACTCCCCTATCCGCGAACCGTGTCGGGGCGAGCGTCGCTCTTGCCCCCGCTGCCCTGGCACTACTCCGGTGACCTACTGACGGTTGAGTACCGTACCGACCCGTCAGCCGTCGCGGCGCTCCTGCCCTCGGGGGTGAGCCTCGCGCACGACGACGAAGACCCGGGCGCCGTCGCCTTCATCTGGGCCGACTGGCAGAGTTGCGGACCGAGCCACGAGGAGTTGCTCGACCCCGTACGTTCGCAGTACAAGGAAGCCTTCGTCGTCGTGCGCTGCCGCTACCAGGGCGCGCTCTACAGTCGCTGCGTTTTTATCTGGGTCGACAAGGACTTCGCGCTGGTTCGCGGACAGTTGCAGGGCTACCCAAAGAAGTTGGGCTCCATTCATCAAACGCGCCCCGTGCTCTACGGCGAGGCCGGACCGCGACTCGCGCCGGGCGGCCAATTTGGCATGACCCTCGCGGCGAGCGATCGACGACTGGCCCAGGCCACCGTGACCCTCGAAGCAGCGAGTGCCAGTAACGGCTTCGTCAACGCCCATCCGATGGTCCACCATCGATGGTTTCCAATGATTGAGCTTGACGGGCGAGACGCCTTGGCCGACGTCGTCACCATGTCGGGCGTCAACGTCGAACTCGGTCCGGGGTTTCGAGGCAGCGCAACGCTCGAAATCTTTGACTCGCCCAGCGAGGAACTGAGCTCGCTGGCGCCACGCGAAATACTCGGCGGCTATTTTCGCAGCGTCGGCACGACCTTCAACGGTGGGCGCACCCTAGAGTCGTAAACGTGTCTCGACGAATCGCTAGCCCCCACGCCAACGTCGTCACCCAGGCCGAACGCGATATTCGCCGTCGCCTCAAGAGCCAGGCGCTCGACTTCACCGCCATGAGCGCGGTATCGAATATCTATCGATCGGGTTCGGCCGTGCGCAATCACATGGAGCGCACGTTGCTCGCCGACTACGACCTGAGCTGGGTGGCCTTCACCGTGCTGTGGGTTCTGTGGATCTGGGGCGAGCAAGAGACTGGCCACGTGGCCGATGAGGCCGGCGTCACCAAGGGAACTCTGACGGGCGTCATCAAGACGCTCCAGGCGCGAAAGCTCATTCGCCGTCGCCCCCACCGTGAGGATGGTCGACGTGTACTCATCACGTTGACGAAGGCGGGTGAGCGACTGATCGAACAGCTCTTTCCCGAATTCAACCAGCACGAGTCCCTCGTCGTGTCGGGCCTCAGTTCGAGCGAGCAACGCGAGTTGGCGCGCTTGTTGCGACTCGTTCTGCAACGCGTTAACGACGTCTGAGTCACGTCTCGGACCAGTGATGACTCGAGCGACGGAGACATCGTCCATCTCAAGGTCGACGGCGCGGCGGTTCCTCCTTCACCATCACCTCCTCGCCCCCGCTCGATCGCTACCGAGCGATCCGTCGAGTGTCCTTACGGTTGTGGCGCGACTCGGTTCACTGCAGTTCGATCCCCTCGACATCGCCGGAAGAAACCACGACCTCGTGCTACTCGCGCGAATCGAGGGCTACCAACGCAGTTGGACCGACGCGCATCTCTACGAAACGCGCACGCTCTTCGAGGCCTACAACAAGGGGCTGTCCATTTTGCCCACCGCGGAGCTACCACTGCACCGTGTTACCTGGGACCGCGCTCGGGCGCGCCACGACGAGACAACCTTTCGCGAGCACCGGGCACTCGTCGAAGAGTTGATGACTCGAGTGCGTGCGCACGGACCTCTGAGCCCGAGTGACGTACCGGCCCGGGGCGAAATCGACTGGTACTGGCGCCCAACCAATCAGGTGCGCGCGCTGCTCGAAGCGCTCGCGGAATCGGGCCAGTTGGGCCTCGCGCGACGTGTCGGTAATCGCCGTGTCTACGACCTCGCCGAACGACTCTTCCCCGAAGCGCTGCTCGCGACGCGCCCACCGGCTCGCGAGCAGTTTCGCCACAAATTGCTCTCGCGCTACCGCGCCCACGGACTCTTGGGATCGAGCGGGGCGGCTGAGCTTTGGCACGGCACGACGCCACACGCGACGCAAGGGTCGGCACTCGACGGCGGACTCGCCCTGGGCGCCCAGGGTCGCCAACAACTCCTCGACGAGCTGCTGAGCGATGGTGACCTGGTGCCCGTCAACGTTGAGGGGCTTCGACGGCCGCGTTACGTCCTTCGCGAGGAACTCCCCCTCCTCGAACGCGCGCAGGTCGACGTTGAACGCGACGCGGAGCCCGGTGGCCGGGCACCGCGGGTCAGTTTTCTCGCGCCACTGGACCCCTTGGTCTGGGACCGGGAATTCCTACGCCAGTGCTACGACTTTGACTACGTCTGGGAGGTGTACGTACCCGAGGCGAAACGGCGCTGGGGCTACTACGTCCTGCCCATCCTCTACGGCGATCAACTCGTTGGTCGAATCGAACCACGACGCGATCAAGCCTCGAATACCCTAAAGATTCTCAATCTGTGGTGGCAGCCGGACTTTGACCCTCGCGTCGACACGCGTTTCGTCGGCGCCTTGGCGGACGCGCTGCACGCGCACCGTCGCTTCGTGGGGCTCGCCAAAATCAGTCTGCCGCGCTCGGGCGCTCTTCGCCCACTTGCGACGTCCCTTCGTGTCGCCCTGCGCGAGGGTGTCGACTAGCAACGTCGGTGCGCGCGAAGTGACCGACGGGCGAAACGCGCGAGCGAACCCGCTCGTCGTGTCCCGCTGGATCGCGACGACGCTGACTGCCGACCTAGCGCGCGTCGGCGGTCGGTCGCAAGCGACGCGCGGCCAATGCCTCATCGACGCGCGACACCGGTGTGGTCTTCGGCGCGTGACGCAGTGCCTCGGGATCGACCTGGGCGCGCTCGACGATTCGCTCCAACGCTTCGGCCAACGCCTCGAGCGTTTGCAGACTTTCCGTCTCGGTGGGCTCAAACATCAGGGCCTCATCCACGATGAGTGGGAAGTACACCGTGGGCGCGTGAAAACCCTCTTCCAGGAGCGCCTTCGCGACGTCGAGGCCCCTCACGCCGTAGGCGGCCTTGAGCTTCGTCGCGCTCAACGTGCACTCGTGCATGTTGACCCGGTCGTAGGCGGCGGGCAGAAGGTCACGTAAGCGATGACGCAGCCAATTGGCGTTCAAGACCGCGTGTTGGGCCACGCGGGTCAAGCCGTCACCACCGTGGACGTCGATGTAGGCAAGGGCGCGCGCGAGCACCAAGGCGTTACCATGCCAGCCGTGCACGCGACCAATGGAGTGCTCCGGCGTGACCCAGTCGTATCGTCCGTCAACCCGCGCGGGCTTGGGACCCGGCAGGAAGGGCGCGAGACGAGCCGCGACCGCCACGGGCCCAGCGCCGGGACCCCCACCACCGTGGGGGGTCGCGAAGGTCTTGTGCAGGTTCATGTGCACAATGTCAAAGCCCATGTCGCCCGGTCGCACGACCCCGACAATCGCGTTCAAATTCGCGCCGTCGTAGTAGAGCAGGCCGCCTACGTCGTGCACGGCCGCGGCAATTTCCGTGATCTCTTCTTCGAAGAGCCCCACGGTATTGGGATTCGTCAACATGATGCCCGCTACGTCGGGACCGAGGGCGCTCTTAAGAGCGGCCAAGTCCACGAGTCCCCGGTCATTCGAGGGAATCGTCGTGACCTCGTAGCCACCCAGGGTGACCGAGGCCGGGTTCGTCCCGTGGGCCGAGTCGGGAATGAGTACGCGCGTGCGCACGTCGCCGCGCGACTCGTGATACGCCCGCATGAGCAGCAGTCCGGTTAACTCGCCGGCGGCACCGGCAGCCGGCTGCAACGTTGCGGCGCTCATGCCCGTAATGGCGCAAAGGCGCTCTTCGAGTGCCGTGAGTAACGCCAACCATCCCTGACAGAGGACCGCCGGGGTTCCCGGGTGTACGCCGTTGAGTCCAGGGTCGCCCGCAACCGCGTCACAGAACTTCGGGTTGTACTTCATGGTGCACGAACCCAGCGGGTACATACCGAGATCGACCGAAAACTGACGATGCGATAGTCGCGTGAAGTGCGCGACGAGGTCGCGTTCGGAAACCTCGGCGACGTCAACGACCTCGTCGCTGAGGTGCTCGGCAGGGATGAGATCGCGTAGCGACGTATTCGCTACGCCCGTCGTGCGAAATTGATAGGCCTTTCGCCCGGGCACCGAGAGCTCAAAGAGCGTGGGTTCGCTTTCGCGTCCCATCAGCGGCGCCGACGCCGCGCGTCCACCGGCGAACGTCATGAGTGCACCACCTTTCGCATCACGTTGACGTAGTGGTCAATCTCTTCGAGCGTGCGACGTTCCGTCACCGTCACCAACATGACCCGTTCCGCGTCGACCTCGAGTGACGGATCCTCCCCGCCCGTGAGGGCCGAGACCGCGAGGCCGCCAAGCACCCCTTCGTCGGCCATCGCGAGAATTGTCTCGGAAGCGTTGGTCGGCAGAGCAATCGCGAACTCGCGAAAGAAGGGACGCGACGAAACGGCTTCGACGCCACTCACGTTTAAGAGTTCGTCGTAGAGATAGTGCGCACCCTGCGCGCAGCGCGTGGCGACCTCGCGCAGACCCTGCGTACCGAGCCAACCGAGTTGGATAGCCGCGGTCACGGCCATCAACGTTTGGTTCGAACAGATATTGGAGGTTGCCTTTTCGCGGCGGATGTCTTGCTCACGCGCGCGCAACGTGGTCACGAACGCTCGACGACCCTCGGCGTCAAGCGTCTCGCCGACAATTCGTCCGGGCAGTCGACGGACCTGCTGCTCCGTACAGGCGAATAGTCCGAGGTACGGTCCACCAAAGGAAAGCGCCGTGCCAAAGGGCTGACCTTCACCGATGAACACGTCGGCGCCCCACTGGCCCGCGGTCTTCAAGACGCCAGCGGCGACGGGATCGGCGCCGACGACGAAGAGTGCCTCTTCGCGCACGGCCAGCGCCTTGGCGATCGACAGATCCTCCATCACGCCGAGGTAGTTCGGGTACGCCGCCACGATCGCCGCGGCGCCCTTCGTGTCGACGGCGTTCCAGTCCGTCACACCATCGCGTAGTGGCGCGATGACCAACTCGTGGCCCGTGCCCTTCGCGAAGGTCGCCGCGACCGCGCGCCAGTGCGGGTGCACGCCCGCGGAGATCACCATCTTCGACCGACGCGTCGCCCCACCGGCCATATTGAGCGCTTCGACCAGTCCCGTCGCCGCGTCGTAGAGCGACGCGTTAGGAATCGGTAGTCCACTCAAGCGCGCCACCAAGGTTTGAAACTCGTAGATGGCCTGTAAAACGCCCTGGGCGACTTCGGGTTGGTAGGGGGTGTAGGCCGTTACGAACTCGGAGCGACCACCGAGTGCGCGCACCACTGGTGGCACTTCGTGGTCGTAGGCGCCACCGCCCGCGAAGCACGAAAGCTTCGCCAACGTAGCGTCATTCGCGCCCGTGTAGCGAGCAAACTGGGCCGCAACGTCGGGCTCGCTCATCCCCGGGGGAAGGTCGAACCCGCCCGCCAGTCGCACGGCGGACGGAATATGCGCGAAGAGGTCTTCGAAGGAGGACATCCCCAAGAACGCCAGCATGCTCGCCACTTCATCCTCGGTGTGAGGGAGGTAATCGGCCACTCAGGCCTCCTTTCGAACGAAAGGTAGCGTAACCACCGCAGCGTCAACGTCGCGCCCTCGCAGGCGCACGTTCACCGGCGTCCCGGGCTCCACCACTCGGTGCAACAGTCCCATCCCGACACCCACACCCAACGAAGGGGCGTAGTTCCCCGAGGTCAACACACCCAGTAACTCACCGGCCACGAACACTTCCGCGCCGTCGCGTAGTGGTTGACGGCTCGTCGCCCGGATTCCGGTGAGGTGACGCGCGACCCCGCGCGCGCGCTCCGCAATCACCGCGTCACGTCCGCGAAACGTCTCTTTGTCCCAGCCGAGCACCCAGCCCAAGGAGGCCTCGAGCGTCGTGGAATGCAGGTTGAGCTCATGGCCGTAGAGCGGTAGCCCCGCTTCTAAGCGAAGGGTGTCGCGCGCTCCCAGACCGGCCGGGGTGACGTCGGCCGCGAGGAGTCGACGGGCGATCTCTTCGGCCACCTCATTGGGGGCGGCAATTTCGAGCCCCGCCTCTCCCGTGTAGCCGGTGCCCGCCACGCGAACCTCGACCCCCGCGTAGTCGAAACGCGCCACGCGAAAACGACCGACGTCGCCAAACCGCGCGTCCACACGGGCGGCCTTTTCGCGCGCGCGTGGTCCCTGGACCGCGAGTACGCAGCGTTGCGCCGTAACGTCCACGCCCGGTAACGCCGAGGTGACGCCCGCCGTGTTCGAGGCGTTGGGCATCACGTCGAAGGTTTCGTCGTCCACCCACCACACGATGATGTCATCGACGACGAAACCCTCATCGTTCAACAGGTGGGTGTACTGCGCGCGACCCGGCGCGATCTTGCGCAAATCATTCGTGAGGGTGCGCTGTAGCGCGTCGTGCATACCAGGTCCATCGCAGCGCACGGTACCCAGGTGACTGACGTCAAAGAACACCGCGTCACTGCGACAGGCGAGGTGTTCGTTCACGGTACCCGTGGCGTACTGCAACGGCATTTCCCAGCCCCCGAAGGGAACAATCTTCGCGCCGAGTTCGACGTGGAGGTCGTAGAGGTAGGGTCGACGGTTTTCCACGGTGCTCCTAGGCGGCTCGGGGGTGATGAAAGGGAAGCTGGTGCTTGGCGACGAGCGCTAAAAAATCACTTTGGTAGACCACGACCAATCGGAACTCCGGATAGAGCGCCCTGAATTCTCGAATTTTGCGGTTCTTCTTCGTGACGAGACGTTGTTCGAGCACCGTGAGTTCAATAAAGAGCCTTTGCGCGGGAAGAAAGAAATCGGGCCGAAAGCCTTTCGTGACTCGGCCGGCTTCATCCCACGCCAAGGGGAACTCAAGGGGTTCGTAGAGCCACTCGTGTCCGTAGAGCGTCAACAAGCGAGCAAAGAGTTCCTCGCTTGGATGGGCGAAAGCGTCCGGGCGCGCGCGCAATGAACTGGGGTGACGTCGCGCGGCGGCGACATCGTTGTTGAGGGCGCTCACGCCGTGGCGGCCTCCCCCTCCGACGAAGGGTGGTGCTGACGCAACGTGGTCGAAAGTTCGGCGACCACGCCCGCGAGAGGAACAATGTTAAAAACGCCTTGGCCACCGCGCATCAGATCGACGAGTTCGCCGTCGTCGTGCGCCAAGACCGAACCGGCGTCGCTCAGCACGAGCGAACTTGAGGCCAGGTCCGCGCCCAGTGCGCCGCGCAGACACTCCACGGCTTGACGCGCCCGCGTCAACGCCACGCCGGCGTTCAACAGCGACTTAATGACTTTGACCTCGAGCACGTCGGCGTAGGAGTACGAACGCTTGGAGCCACTACCCGTCGCGGGGGTAATCGAGGGCGTGACCAATCCCGTGCGCGCCCAGTAATCCAACTGGCGATACGTCACGTTGGTCAAGCGACACACCGTGGGGCCACTGAACCCCTTTGAACTCGAATCCGTCATCGTGTACTCCCTCCCGACCGAGGCTTTCCCAGACTACCCGTTCAATTACACGCGTGTAGTTAGAAATTTCACCCGTACAGCGCGCCAGCCGCTGGACAGGTCCTAGGCCGTAAAGAGGTCTGGACGACCCAGGGCGCTCGTCGACGCCTCGGCGTAGCGGCGCGGCGGGATGCGACCGGCCTGGTGCGCGGCGCGACCCGCGCGCACCGCGTCACGCAGGGCGCCCGCCATGAGTACCGGGTCAATAGCGCCGTTGATGGCCGAGGCGGCCAGTACACCCGCGCACCCCAATTCCATCGCGAGCGCCGCGTCGGAGGCGGTGCCCACCCCCGCGTCCAAAAGGACCGGCACACGGAGTCGTTCGGTGATGAGCGCGATGGCGTGAGGATTGCGGATGCCCAGACCTGAACCGATCGGCGAACCCAGGGGCATGACGGCGACGCAGCCCGCCTGCTCCAAGCGTTCGGCGACGATCAAATCGTCCGAGGTGTACGCCCACACCTCGAAGCCGCGGCGCACGAGCTCCTGGGCCGCGACGAGCGTCTCGGTGGTGTCGGGCAACAACGTGACGTCGTCACCAATGACCTCGAGTTTGACCAGATTGGTCTCGAAGGCTTCGCGCGCCATTTCGGCAATTTTGATTGCCTCGGGGGCACTGTAACAACCCGCCGTGTTCGGCAACAGCGCGACGCCGAGCTCCGCCAGGAGATCGTAAATCGATCCGGGCACGGTGTGGTCCACGCGCCGCAACGCGACGGTCGCGATTGTCGCTTCCGCGGCCACGAGGGCTTCGCGCAGAAGCGCTAAGGAGCGAAATCCCCCGCCGGTACCCATAACAAGACGTGACGTCGTCGACATCGAACCGACGTCAAAGGTGTCGTTCACGCGATCAATCGTACTCAGCGCGAGAACTAGGTTGTTTCGGTGCAACCCGTTGTCGCTCTCACGATCGCGGGCTCCGACTCTGGCGGCGGCGCCGGAATCCAGGCCGACCTGCGAACCTTCAGTGCCTTTGGCGTCCACGGCACCGCCGCGCTCACGGCCGTCACGGCGCAAAACACACTGGGCGTTGCCGCGGTCCACCTCGTACCCGTCGACGTCGTCGAGGCGCAAGTGCGCTCGGTCGTCGAGGACTTCAACGTCGCGGCCGTCAAGACCGGCATGCTCGCCCAACCGACCACGGTAGAGCGCGTGGCGAACTTGAAGCGCGCGGGTCTCTTGGGACCCCTCGTTGTCGACCCCGTTCTCGTCTCCACCAGTGGTCACGTGCTCATGAGCGACGGCGGCGTTGCGGCCTATCGCGACGCCCTCATTCCACTGTGCGACCTGGTCACGCCAAATCTGCGCGAAGCCGCGTTGTTGTGCGACGTCGCGTTAGGCGACCTCCAATCAATCGAGGACTTGGTCGAGCTCGCGGGCCTCTTTCGCGCGCTGGGGGCGCGCTACGCCCTCGTGAAGGGGGGCCACGCCCTCGCCCACGACTCGAATCACGCGAGCGACGTCCTCCTCGGTCCCGAGGGACTTGTCATCTTGGATTCGCCACGCGTCGCGACGAACAACGATCACGGGACCGGCTGTTCGCTCGCGTCGGCCGTCGCCGCGGGCCTCGCGCTCGGACGTGAGATGACCGACGCGGTTCGCGACGCCAAAGCGTTCGTCAACGCAGCCCTCGAAGGCGCGCGGGAGTGGCGACTGGGCCGTGGCCATGGCCCAATTGACCACTTAGGATGGGCCAGTGAGTGAGGACCTGCGCCCGCCACTGACGACCACCACGAGCCTTTGGCCCGCCGGAGCCGTACTCGGGCTCGCCATCGTGGTGCTGGTCGGCTTCATGCTCGTCAACGTCATCGCGAACCCTCGGGTACAGCGAGTCCCAACGACCCTGGCCGTCGTCGTGGGTGGGCTCGACGTCGCGTCCACCAGTCCGGCGCGCCAACTCTGCAACGCGACAGCGTCCATTCCTGCCGACGTGCTCTCGGGGCTCCTTAATCCGGCGAACTCAGTGGTGCGCCCCGGTGGATCGATTATCAACCAGGGCGCGGGTGACTTCGACTGCGTCGAGACCTTCCTCACCGCGCACGCCAGCCCCTCGGCCATCTTGAGCTTCTACAACGGACAACTCGCGACCCGGGGCTGGAGTCTCTTTTCTCAAGGCACGTCGTCGGGCGCACCGCAGTCCCTCTTCCAGAAGGCGGGTTCTGACGGCTTCTACTGGATCATCGGCGTTACGGTGACCGGACACGACTCGACCTCGACGACGTGGAAGCTTCGCCTCTACCAAAACTCCGAGACGATTTAACGACCGCTGGGCGAACGCGCCGTTAAGCGACGCGCAGCGAATCCTCGTGACGGCGACACACACTCGCCCACAACGCGAGGTTCAAGGGATAGATGACGTAGCCCACGCGCGTGGCCGAGGCGACGCAGATCAAAATTAGAAACGAGACACTCATCAGACCCAACAACTGTGAAAGCGACAGCGGCCAGACGCGTCGCGTGTAGCGCGTGGCGAAGTAGCCACCGACAACGAGAGCCGCGGGCGTGAGCACGTGGCCCAGAAATGGCCACCAACTCGTGAGTACGTGACCCGGCAGGGCACTTGCGGCGGGTGACGAGACCCCAGCCAGTCCGAGTGGGAACGCGAGGACGTTCGCGACGAAAGCGTGCGGGGCGCGCCACGCAAAGGGTACGACCGTCACCAAGACGATCGTGGCGATCCACAGCGCGACGCGCAACCACGTCGGACGATCACGATCGTTACGCGCGACCAGTAGCGACCCTGCGGCGAGCGGCCACGCGGTGAGTTTCATCGCGGCGGCCACGCCCAAGGAGATCCCGGCCAGATTGAATCGCCGTCGTTGCAGGGCGACCACGCCAAGCAGTGACAGCGCGAGGATCGGCATGTCATCACCGCCCGTCGCGAGAAACAGCGCTCCCGTCGGCAGGGCCAGCAACACTTGGGCCACCCGCAACTTGTCTTCGCGACTCGCGCGCAAAAGTCGCAACGCAACCGCACTCACCATCAACGTCATCAACGTCATCACGATGCGCGCGTCGGTGAGACCTCGACCCTTTTTGGTCTCCGCCGAAGGAAGACCGAAGATGCCCATGAGCGGAAAGTACGGGAAGAACGACTCAAAGGCCGGCTCGCCCGGCACCGCGTTCACAATCCGACCATTCTTCAGATACGAACGATACGGGTCTTGGCCCTTACTCAGGGCGGCCCCCGAACGTTCGATGACGGAGACCTCGGGCTGGGCGTACTGCTTGCTTGGATCGAGTTGTCGCCAGCGCGCCTCGAGGCCGAGGGGCACGGCGACCGCGCCGACCAACACCACAATCAACAACAAAACGCGCAGGAAGAATGCGCGCGTCGGTCGGCGCCACGATGACACCAGCGCCAACGATCCCGCGATCAGATACGGCGCGACACTGAGATATCCCCACTGCCACTGCGCGGGCTGACTCGAAAAGATGCCCAACAACCAGGCAAAGATTCCCGCACCGACGTAGAGCACACCGTCTTGCGCTAAGGGACTACGCCCTTCCCACCACCGACGGGCTGGCTCGTACACGCGTCGTCGCTCGACCATCGCGACGCCAGGCTCAACGAGCGTTGGTTGGCTCACGCCTCCCCCGTTCGGCGACGAATCGGCGCACGGGTCACGGGCGGCAACGTACTTTGCAGGTAGTGCACAATCAGCGACGTGGCGACCTTCGTGTGCTCCTTGAGAACGCCGTGAGAGGCCCCCGGGAGAATCGCCAGCTGCGCGTTCGAGATCGCTTCGTACATGTCGCCCACGTGGGCGAGCGTGGTGACGTCGTCGTCACCCGCCATTACCAACACCGGTCGTGTGATGGTGGCCAGGTCGTTAACGCTCCAGGTGGGCTCGTTCTCCACCAGAGCGCGCGTCTTTTCGACCACGACGGCGGCGTGGAGCGCACCATCGGGTGACTTGCTACCGAAGTCCTGCGCGAAATCGGCGAATCCTGGACTTTGCGGCGTAAAGGCCTCCATTGCCATTAGTCCCGAATAGTGAAAGTTGCCCCCCACGGCCACCACGCGTCGCACGAGATCGGGACGACGCATCGCGACGGCGAGCGCGACGTTCGCGCCGTCGCTGTGACCGACGAGGTGCGAGCGTTTGCCGAGGTACTCGAGAAAGGCAATGGTCTCGTCGGCCATGGCGTCGATAGAAAAGGGCTGGTCCGTATCGGCGCTTCGCCCGTGGCCGCGTCGATCGAAAGCGCTCACGCGAAAGTGTTTTCTGAGCCCCGGGCCCACGGAGTGCCACAGGGACGTCGAACTCGATAGCCCCCCGTGGAGCAACACCACCGACTTGCCGCGGCCCTTCGCCGGCTGGTACCAGGTTTGATGTCCGCGAAGCTCGACGTACGCCACCGTCCAATCGTAGGGGTCCGTTCCGCCTCCTTCTAACCTGGAGGGGTGCGCGCCCTCGTTATCGATGAATCTGCCGACTTTTCCGTTGCCGTACGCGACGTCACGCCGCGAGCGCTGGACGCCGCGGACGTGCTGGTGCGCGTGGAGTACTCGGGGGTGAACTTCAAAGACGCGCTGGTCGCCCAGGCGAAGAGCCGGGTGCGACGCCAACCCGTACTCGTGGGCGGCGTCGACGCGGCGGGCCTCGTGGTGGAATCGTCGCACGACGAGCTACCCGTTGGCACACGCGTCGCCGTGCACGGGGGCGTCATCGGTGTCGCTCGCGACGGCGGCTTCGCGGAGTTTTTGTACGCGCCACTGGCCAACGTCTCCCCTCTCCCCGACAGCATTGCCACGCGCGACGCCATGGTCATCGGTACGGCGGGTTTCACCGCGATGCAAAGTGTGCTCGCGCTCGAGGATCACGGCATCGAGGCCGGCGCCCGCGTTCTCGTTACCGGCGCAACGGGTGGCGTTGGTTCACAGTCCTTGACCTACCTGGCGGCCCGGGGTTACGACCCGGTGGCCTCGACCGGCAGCCTCGACGAGGCAGCCTGGCTGCGCGCCCGCGGCGCGGTGGAGGTCATTGGTCGCCACGACGTGGCCGACAAACCCGATCGAGTCATGGCCAGTGAAGCCTGGGACGGGGCCATTGACTGCGTCGGGGGCGACACCCTTCATCAGATTCTTCGCTCGTTGCGCTACGGCGCCGCCGTCGCGGCGAGCGGGCTGGTCGCCAGTGCCGAACTCGTGACCAACGTCTACCCCTTCATAACGCGTGGCGTAGCGTTGCTCGGCGTTGACAGTGTCGAGGTCGGTGCGCCGACGCGCACGCGCGTCTGGCGAGCGCTCGGCGCGGTTGCCCCGACAATTAACTACGAGGAACTCATCGATCACACGACGTCGCTGGACACGTTGTTCGAGGCCATTGAGTCCGTGCGCGCGGGACGACACCGCGGTCGCGTACTCGTCGATCTTCGCGCGGATTAGTAGAGCGGACTGACCCAGTACTGCCCGTTGTTACAAATCTGGAGTGGGTACGACGGGGTCACGGTCACCGCAGCGCCGTTGCGCGCGAACTGCACGCTGATCGTGACGGCGTTCGGACAGGCGGTGGCGCCGGTGGTCACGTCGCTGTAGGCCAACGAGAAGTCAGTGATGGAGCCCTGGGCGACGTGCAGGGTCGCGGGCATGGCGTCGGCGGCCGCGGTGGGAAATGAAAACCCGTCTTTATTCGCCGGCACGTCAATGGCGCGCGACGGCAACACGGCGCCCAGCTTGTCCTGCAGCGTCAGTAGCGGCCAGCCCTTCATTGTGCAGGTACCGCTGGTCTTCTTCGTCAGCGTCACGCTCGCGAAGATGGTGCCGGCCGCGCCCTGACCCTGGACGAAGGCACCCGAAAAATCTTGCGGACTGCAGTCAGTGCTGAGCGTTCCCGAAGTGGTAGTGGTCGTGGGCGCGATGGTGGTCGAGGTCGTGGTGGTGGTCGACGACGCGTTGGTGAAGTGTCGACCCGCGAAAAAGGCACCAACGGCGAGCGCCAACACCACAATGACCATTACCAGTCGCCTCACGCGTCGAAGTCCTCGGGCTTAACTTGATCCAGGAACTCTTCAAACTGCGCCACTAATTCGGCCTCGCTCGTCGCGTCAAAGGGCTCTAACCCCTCGGGTTCGTCGTCGTCCTCGAAGGACAGTTCGAGGATCTTTCCTTCGCGGGCCATGAGTTCGTCCACCACCAGAATGGGCGCGCCCACGCGAAGCGCGAGAGCGACGGCGTCACTGGGTCGTGCACTGATGAGGATTTCGCGTTGATCACGGAGAAGTCGCAGCGTCGCGAAGAAGGTGTTGTCAACCAGGTCGGTTATCTCCACCGAAAAGAGTCGCGCGTCGAGCGACGTGATGACGTTGCCCAAGAGATCGTGGGTCATGGGTCGCGGCGCACTCACGCCTTGGAGCGCGTAGGCAATGGCCGCCGCTTCGGGGGCGCCCACGTAGATCGGCAGGACGCGCGAGCCTTGCACCTCTTCGAGCAACAACAACGGCGTCGAGGAGCCCACGTCGACGCGCACCGCTCGCAGAACGACTTCAATCACGACGCCAGCCTAGACCTGGAGTGTGCTGAACTTTACGGCTACGCGTCGAAATACTCGCTGAGGGCGCGCTCGCTGAGCACTGCTCGTAGCGCGCCCACTTCGCGCGCGACGTCTTCGCCCATCGCGCGCGCCTTGTCGGCGCTCACGCCCGAACCGGGCCGAACCAACGACGAGGTCATGTCCTCAATGACGCCCACCTCGCGCTCTACGATGCGACGCAACGAGCCCAAAAGGCGAGGATCCACGCCGCGTTCTAACAGTGCGCGCGACTGCGCGCAGACCCGAACGTCAATCGCGCCAAAGACGGCGCTCCCACCTCGTTGTCGTGGTTCGATGATTCCCATCGAGACGAGAAGATTGAAGTGCTCCGGCGCGAGTCCGGTGAGCGACATTATTTCGTTCGCGCTGAAAAACTCCTGCGGCAACGCCGCGTAGTCGCTGTCGCCGGTCGGCGCGACGACGTGAAGATCGGGTCGTGGCGACGGATTTGGCGATGGAACGGGGCGTGAGACGACCGCCCCCGCGACGTCGCGCGCCGCACGACGGGGCGCGCTCGCGAGTGGACCACGCGCGTCCTCGCGCAGCAGGCCTTGATCAATGAGGCGAAGGCGCACCACTTTGAGTGGCACGAACTCTTCCTGGGCCAGACGAATGGCCTCGCGCAGACAGGCCACGTCGCGTTCGGAATAGAGCCGATAACCCTTGCGTGAACGGGCCGGCTGCACCAAGCCCTTTTCCTCGTAATAACGGATTTTTGATAGTTCGATATCGGGAAATTCGCGGCGAAGTTGCGCGTGCACTTCGCCGATGCGAAGTACGCCAGTCGTACTGCTCATTCGGAGGCCTCCCAGAAGATGAGTTTGAATTTTCCAATTTGCACCTCATCGGCCGAGTGCAGCGTGGTCTCTTCGACGCGCGTGCCGTTGACGTAGGTGCCATTCAATGAGTTCAAGTCGCGCAACGTGACCCGTCCACTCGCGGTGCGCGTGAAGATCGCGTGATGGCGCGAGACCGAAACATCGTCGAGCAAAATCACACTGGATTCGTGCCGACCAGCTGAGGTGACGTCACTCGTGAGCGCGATGCGCGCGCCAGCTCTCGGACCCGACGCGACGACGAGTTCGTCGTGCTGCGTACCCAAGGGACCTCGGTTCGCGTCGGGATGAATCGACTCAGGCGTGCTCACCACCGGCACCGCGATCGTTTCGGGCGAGGCCGCAGTCAATTGTGGGGCGCCGCACGACCAACAAAAATTGGCGTTGGCATTAAGGATTTCCCCACAACGTCGGCAGTTCACGACCTCACACTAGTGAACTTTGAATTTCGCCGTCGGGGCTACTTTGAGGTCAACCCCGCGTAGCCGTCCGCGTCCAGGAGCGTGTCGAGTTGCGCGGTGTCAACGATGGTAATTTCGCAGATCCAACCCTCACCGTAGGGGTCAGTATTGATGGCCTCAGGGGCGGTCGCGAGCGCGTCGTTAATGGCGCTAATCGTGCCCGACACGGGTGCGTAAATTTCGGACACACTCTTGGTCGATTCAACCTCGCCCACAACGCCGCCCGCGGTCACTGCCGAGCCCACCGTGGGCAGGTCCACGAACACCACGTCGCCGAGTGCGTCTTGGGCGTAGTCGGTGATCCCGACGCGAACCACCGCGCCGTGGACGTGCGCCCATTCGTGGTCGGACGAGTATTTGCGGTCTTCGGGAATCTGCATGCGAGACAACTTACAAGACGCGCCGCGACGCGCGGCCCTCGCGGAGCGCACGGCGGGCGGGTGCCACGTAGCCCACGAGTACGAGCCAGGACAACGTGAGACCCACCGCACCCAGTACCCAGGTCGCGTCACGTAACGCGTGCTGCCAGCCCTGGAGGGGGGCGTGGTGATCGTTGGTGGTGAGCAGAAAGAGTGGGAACGTCGCCATCAGGCAAAACGTCGAGACTTTGCCCCACCACAGCACGTCAATGCGCGCGGCGCCCAGGGCCGCGAGGAGGAGCGTAAGGCCCGAGACCAGTCCTTCTCGCGTCAGGGTCACCGCCGCGAACCACCACGGAACGCCACCGGCCGCGGCCACGCCGAGCAGTCCAGAAATCACCAACACGCGGTCGGCTACCGGGTCAAGAATCTTGCCCACGTTCGACACTTGGTGCAGTGCTCGGGCCAGATAACCATCAATCCAGTCCGTCGCGCCCAGCACGCCGAGCAGCCACGCCGCGAGCGCTCGGTGTCCGGTCGCGAACAAGAGCCAGAAGAAGACCGGGATGAGTCCGAGGCGAACAATCGTGACGAGATTCGCCCACGTCCACAGCCCTCGATCCGCCTCGAGTTCCGCGGGCGCGTCGGCCACGACTTAGGCGATGGTGACGGACTCGTCAAGGAAGACGTCTTGTACCGCGTGCACCAACGCGGCGCCTTCGTTGAGTGGTCGCTGAAAGGCTTTGCGACCGACGATGAGACCTTGTCCCCCGGCGCGCTTATTGATCACGGCGGTACGCACCGCGCTCGCGAGATCGTCCGTCCCCTTCGATTCACCACCGGAGTTAATCAGTCCAATACGTCCGGCGAAGCAGTTCACCACTTGCCAACGCGTCAAATCAATCGGATGGTCCGTCGTTAACTTGTCGTAGACCAGGGCGCTGGTCTTACCCACACCAATCGCCGTGAAGCCGCCGTTGTTTTCCGGCTGCTTTTGCTTAATGATGTCGGCCTCAATCGTGACACCGAGGTAGTTCGCCTGACCGGTCAAGTCGGCACTCAGGTGATAGTCGACGCCGCCCGTCTTAAACGCGTCGTTGCGCAGATAGGTCCAGAGAACGGTGAACAGACCGAGCTCGTGGGCGTGGGCAAAGGCCGCGGAGATCTCCTCAATCTGACGGATCGAACCTTCCGACCCGAAGTAGATGGTCGCGCCAATCCCGACGGCGCCCAAGTCCGCCGCCTGGCGCACCGAGGCGAAGAGTCGTTGGTCGGGTACGTTCGGGTACCGCAGGAGGTCGTTGTGGTTTATCTTCACGATGAACGGCACGCGGTGGACGTAGCGTCGCGCCATCATGCCCAGCGTGCCCAGCGTGGTGGCCACGGCGTTACAGTCCGCGGCGATCGCCAAATCCAACAACCGCTGGGGGTCGAAGTACTCGGGATTTGGCGCGAAGCTGGCCGCGGCGGAGTGCTCCACGCCCTGGTCGACGGGCAGGATCGAGAGATAGCCCGTTCCCCCTAGGCGGCCGTGGTTGTACAAAGTGCCCAAGTTGCGCAAAACCGTGGGTGAACGGTCGCTCGCCGTGAAGACGTTGTCGAGAAAATCCGGTCCCGGCAGCGTCAACAACTCCTTCGTAAAGGCGGTGCTTCGGTGATCGAGCAGTGACGAAGCCTCGTCACCCAGCAGTGCGGCGATGTCCATGGCGTCAGCCTACCAAGGTGGCATTTGTCAATTTTAGGGACTGGGGTGCCCTACGTCAGTGGCGTCGTAGGCGCTGACGATCGATGCTCACCGTGCCTCAACGCGACGTGCGCCCTCGAGTAGTGCCATCACGTTACGCAAGCCCGTGCGTGACCAACCGCGTTATACCTCGTGCGTCAACTCGCCATTGACGACGTGACGTTGGCCTTGATGATTGATGCGCCCCCGCTTTTGAACGAGCAGTGATCGGTGCGCTGGGTGTGACGCGTGGTGACCGTTGGGCAAGCGCGAATCCGCGCTCCCCATCGGTTGGAACGCGATCTCGTCGTAGAGTGAACCTCGAGCGGTTTCGGGGGGATACGTGAGTCACGTCGAGGGATTCGTGCAGGAGCGCTTCGCGCCCTTGCGCCAACAGCTAGAACTCAACCTTGAACAGGAACGTGACCTAGGCGCGTCGATCGCCGTCGTCCACCACGGCGAGTTGGTCTGCGACCTGTGGGGCGGTTTCCGCGACGTCGAAAAGACGGCTCCCTGGGAGCGTGACACCATCGTCAACGTCTGGTCGACGACGAAGACTATGACGTTTCTCGTCATTTTGATGCTCGCTGACCAGGGACTGCTCGACGTCAACCAGCGTGTCGCGCACTATTGGCCCGAATTCGCCGCCGGCGGAAAAGACGACGTCGAGGTGC
This sequence comes from Acidimicrobiales bacterium, assembly GCA_025449805.1. GTDB lineage: Bacteria > Actinomycetota > Acidimicrobiia > Acidimicrobiales > RAAP-2 > RAAP-2. Next base: position 25,031 of record JANWIR010000006.1, read on the forward strand.
GCCACGTACTCGCCCACAGCGCGGGCCTCTCCGGCTGGCAGGCACCCTTGAGGCCCGAGTCACTCGCCGACTGGCAGTACTGTGTCGAGACCCTCGCCGCCCAAGAGCCGTGGTGGTCGAATCGCGCACAACCGGGTTATCACGCGTTAACGCAGGGGTACCTCCTGGGCGAACTTATCCGCCGCGTCACCGGCGAAAGCTTTGCGTCGTACTTTCACCGCGAGATTGCGCAAGTCCTCGGCGCTGATTTCCACGTCGGCTTGAGCGAAGAGGACGACGTCCGCGTCGCTCCCGTGACGTCACGAACCGATCTTGGTCTCGACGCACTCGAGCGTGACTCCATTGCGTACCGCACGCTCACCTCACCGGCCCTCGACGCGCTCTACCCCAATAAGCGTTGGTGGCGAGCGGCGGAGATTCCGGCGGCGAATGGCCACGGAAACGCTCGCTCCGTCGCGTCAATCCAACAAATCATCGCGAACCGGGGCGAAGCGAATGGTCATCGCTTCTTTTCCGCGGCCACGGCCGAACGCGTCTTTGCCGTGCAGTCCAGTGGACTCGATCTTGTGTTGGGTGTCGAAATGAACTTCGGTCTGGGCTACGGCCTCGCCAGTGCGACGATTCCCCTGGGACCACGCAGTGCCTTCTGGGGTGGGTACGGCGGTTCGGTCATCGTGACGGACCAAGACCTTGAACTGAGCGTCGCCTACATGATGAACAAGATGGAAGTCGGTCTCATTGGCGACCTTCGGGGCATGGAGTTCATCACCAGCGCCGTGATGGCAGCGCTGAGTTAATCGAGCCGCTTCTTCGAGACCGGCGTCGTTCGCCGCTTTCGATTCTTGCGCGGAGGCGTCGCGCCGAGTTCGACCAGTCGGTCCTTCGCGTCGTACGCGTCGGGCTCGGCGAGGACGACCCGCGCGAACATCTCGCGCGCGCCGACCAAGTCACCCGCCCGGTCCAGCACGTCGCCCATCGTGTACCAGAGTCGCACGTGGCGGTAGCCCGGATTACGCAGAGTCTTCGTGGCGCCGGCCTTCGTCAAAAGTTCAATCGCCGGTTCAAAGTTGCGTTGATCGGCCCACGTTTCGGCCATGACGATACGCCCTTCCGCAAGGACCTCGGCGGTGGGCTCGCTCTCTTGCAGTTCGGCAAAGATTTTCTCGACGCTGCGGTAATGACGTACCGCGCGCTCACAGTCCATGACTAACGGGAGGTGCTCGGGGTTACCTGAGATCGTGAAGTGCGCGCGAAGATGAATCTTGGCCATGGCCCACCGATCCGCCCGGTACGCGGCGAGTCCGGTGAGTTCACGCACTGAGCCAACGCCCGGTACGGCGTCGCTGACGGTGCGACCCAGTCGAAGGGCCTCGTCGTAACGGTGACGGTCGTAGGCCTCAGCCGCTTTAGTCAACGTGTGCACAATCTTTTCGCGTGCGTAGGCGCTCCCTAAGAAGGCCCGGCGAACTTCCGCGGCGACGTCACCCGGCAACGCGTAGGGCGCGCGACTCTTCGTGCTCTTGGTCTTCGCCGCCGGCGCGGGGCTCGCCACGAGCGCCCAGTCCGCAATGGGCTCGGGAGCTCGGGAACGACGCTCACCTTGGTCCATCTCCGCGCCCGTGCTCTCCAAGTGCATCGCACCCTTGCGCGCGACCGAGCCCCACCCCTTGTCCTTCGCGGTGCGCTCACTACGCTGACGCGCCAGTTGCTCGGGCGTTAAGGGGCGCGGGGCGTACTTCGATGACGTGCGGGACCTGGCGGGCGATTCACGACGCGCGCCGGCGGCGTCGTCACGACGTGGACGGCGATCGTCGAATCGATCGGGGCGCGGGGCGCCCGGACCACGGTGCGGGGATCCCGACTTGGGCGTACTGGTGCGGTCGTACGGGCGCGCCGAAGAACTACGTGAAGGCGCTCTGTCGTCACGACGAGGACGGCGATCGTCGAGTCGGTCCCGCGCTGGTCGTTCATCGTCAAATCGATCGGGGCGCGGGGCGCCCGGACCACGGCGCGGGGCGGCTGACTTGGACGAACGGGTGCGGTCGTACGGGCGCGCGGAAGGGCCACGCGACGGTGCCTTGTCGTCACGACGTGGACGGCGATCATCGAATCGATCGAGACGCGGGGCACCCGGACCGCGACGCGGGGTGGCGGACTTGGGCGAACTGGTGCGGTCGTACGGGCGCGCGGACGCGTCGCGAGGCTTGGCGAATCCGTCGCGCGCGGGTCGCTCGTCGTCAAATCGATCGGGCCGCGGGGCGCCCGGACCACGACGCGGGGCGGCTGACCTGGGTGCCTTGGAGCGGTCGTAGGGTCGCGCTCCGGTGCCACGAGGCGCTGGCGAATCGTCGCGGCGCGGTCGACGCTCGTCGCGGGGCGCGTTTTCGCGAGAAGACTTGGCGCCAGTGCCCTTTATCGGCGGACGGGGCCCACGACCGTCAGAAGCACGACGCGGACGAGGAGTTGGGGAAGGCACCGAGGCATTCTAGTCGCCGGAACTTTGCGGGTCCGGGGTTGCTACACCGTGGTCCTTCGACGCGTTGTCCCACTGACAACCTCCCCTCGGGTAAACAATTGCCAAGAGCACCTCACGGTTCGTAAGGCAACTTGGTCGCCACGACGCAACACGCACCTCGCGCCGACGTCACCGTGGCGCCCGCCGCGCGTGCGACGCCACGTACCAAGGGTTCGCCCTCAACAGCCCCGCGGAAACGTTGACAGGGAAGAACACGTTCGCTCCCGGCGTGTTCATCGTGGCGTCACGTAACGTCGGTCGTGGCACCATTGGCACTAGACAGCCCAGTAACGCTTGCCTAAGGTAGTGAACCACCACTCAATGCCGACTGGCCACACCACAATGACGCGGGTCGCCACGGTTGTCGCTCAAGGGAGTCTCTATGGCCGTCGCTGTTCGTCGCACGCGCCGCACCGATCTCGAACTCGTCGATCAACTCGCCGGATTTGGCGTCGCGACTATTCACGAAGCACAAGGGCGAACGGGACTTTGTGCGGCACGACTACGCCCTATCTATCGTCCCGTTCGTGTCGCGGGTAACGCGTTGACCTGCGAGGTGGCACCAGGTGACAACTGGTCGATTCACGTTGCCGTAGAAATGGCGCAGCCCGGTGACCTCCTTGTCGTTACGCCGACCAGCCCGTGCGACGACGGCTATTTCGGCGAGCTCCTCGCCACCAGCTTGCGGGCCCACGGAGTGCGTGGTCTCGTCATTGACGCGGGCGTCCGTGACGTCGCCGAACTCACGGCGATGAATTTTCCCGTCTGGTCGAAGACCATTAACGCACAGGGCACCGTCAAGGAGACACCCGGCAACGTACAGACACCCATCGTGTGCGCCGGTGTGTACGTGCGCCCCGGCGACGTGGTGATTGGCGACGATGACGGCGTGGTCGTCGTCCCTTACGAAAACGTCACGAGTGTTCTCGAGGCCTCTCGCGTTCGAGAAATGAATGAGGAGGACAAGCGCGCCCGACTTCGCGGTGGTGAACTCAGCGTCGACGTCTTCGAAATGCGCGAAAAATTGGCCGAGCGGGGTCTGACCTACCGCGACGCCACCGACGCGTGAGCGCGTAGCGCGCCATCCTCACTTCGGCGCTTCGAGGAGAAACGTCAAAGGACCGGTACTCCCATGAACGAGCGCGCCCCGCACGCGATTGCGTGCGGGGCGTAACTCCTCGTTCGTCCGTCTTGAGAGAAAGCCAGGTCCTGGGCGGCGCACCACGTAACGCCGATACCGATGACTGTCCGAGTGACGAAACGACCCCGTATTCCACGTGGTTCGCTGCGTCAATCGATCTGTCGTTAGCGACTAGACGGTACAAAAATGAGGCCGTGCGGATTCGTGAAGCCCACGAGAAGCGGCGTCACCTGTCCGGTCGCTAGGTTCAAGGTACCAACGATGCCCGGCACCCCAGAGTCCGACGCCGTGTCCACGAAGACCGTGCCGGGCGTGAAATCGCCGGTGATCTGGTAGATCGTGTTGGCCGAGTTATCGGTGAGAATCAGTGACCCCTCCGTCGACGTGGCCCAGGTGAAGTCGTCGATCTGGGTACCGAGCGTCAGGACGCTCAAGGTCGGCGTCGCACTCGCCGGGTTACTCGCAAAGATCATCTGACTATCACCTTGACTGTTCAACGCGAAGTCACCCGCGTACAGGGGGCTCGAACTCGGCACGACGGCGTTGGAGTCCGGGTCGGTCAGCGCGAGCGTGACGGCGCCGTTAGGACCCGTGGCGGAGGCGTTGTCCGAGAAAAACGGCGTCAGCGTGGCGATCTTGGTGCTGGCGTCGAGCGCGACGCTGAATACCGCTGGCGCTGTCGCCGAGTTCGGCGCCGACGCGCTAATCAAGATCTTGCCGTTCACGACGGAAATCGCGTCGGTACCACCGCCGCCAATGGCGCTCGAGGCCGGATCGACGTTGTACGTAAAGTGCGTCACCACGCCACTCGCGACGTCGATGGTGTACAGCGACGAGTTTCCATCCTCGTTGACGGACGCGATGATCTGGCCGGTCGCGGCGTCAGCACCTAAGCCATCACACTTACCCGTGACGACCCACTGCGCCTTCACGCTCTTACCCGCGTACTCAACAATTGTGCTCGTCGTCGTTCCCGTGCCGGACGCGGCGCCACCCGTCGCGCCCACACCATTTTGGTAGGCCACGAAGAGATCGGTTCCCAGGACGGCCACGTCATCAGGCTTTTTTAGTCCCCCGAATCCGCTGGCGAAAAACTGGACTTTAAGAGTGCTCGACGCTTGGTCGCTCGGGGCCGAGTTCGCCGGGGCGGCAATGGCGACGCCCAGCGTGCTGAGCGCCACCGTGGCCGACATGCCAAGGGCGAGACTGCGGCGACGCGCGCGCGACGCGCGCGAGGAAACCTGGGCCAAAACTACGTTCAAAGCTTTTGTGATGGTTGTCATGGACGTGAGGCTACGGAGACAAAATGAACGCACTGCGTCGA
>JANWIR010000007.1 GCA_025449805.1 Acidimicrobiales bacterium
GCGTTCGGACGCGTGTCACGTTGGGTCTCGAGCCGCACGAGCGCCTCGTTGAGTTCGGTGCCGGAAAACGTATTGGCGAGCGTCGCGAGCACCGCTTCGGCGGTGTCGCCGTCGGCGTGACCGTCCCGCAACAACGCGCGCACGTGATCGCGCTGCATCGGCGCGGGCTGCACCTCACCCAGCAGCGGAAAGGGCGCGGGTGGTTCAAGTGCGAGTGCACCGCCCGTCGAGATCACGCCTTCTCGAAAGACGATGCAGGAACGATGTCCCTCGCTGATCGCGCGATAACTCATCGTGACGCGACGTTGACCCGGGGCCAGACCCCCTTGGTGCGCACTCGCGACGAGACTCGGATTGCAGATCGCCGATCCCTCCAAGGAAAGTTCATTCGTAAACGTTGCACCCAGCAGTTGTTGGCGCGCCGAACGCAGCGGGCCACGCACGTAGTCCGCAACACGTTCGTAGTTCACCTGGAACGACGCGCGAATGTCGGCGTGGCGCGTCGTGAATCGTTGGTAGAGACTCTCGAGCGCGGCGTCGACCTGCTCGTCCGTCAGGTCCATCACTCGGGCCACCGTGGACTGGGTCCGCGACTCGCTCCCGCCGAGAAGATCTTGGCCCGGCACGAACAGTCGCGCCACGACCCGCGACCCATCAGGTTGCACGAGGAGGGGCGTTCGCTGCGCGATTCCTAACTCGCGCACGCGGGAATCCTCGCGAAGTGTCGCGCGTTCTGCCACGTCGCCAACAACGCCAGGGTGGATTCGGCGCCCTGATTGAGATTGACGCCCTGGGCGGTGAGTCCGTCGTACCCACCGCCAGTGGCTTCATCGAACATCACGGCCCCTTGATCGTTCGCGCCGAGAAACCAGGCCGTGGCCATTTCGTGGGCGCGGCGCCAGCGCTCGTCTGCACTGAGTTTGTAGGCGCGCACGAACGCTTCGCTCAAGGTCGCGATCTCGATGGGCTGTTGATCGTAACCAACGACGTGCTCGCCCGCGCTTTCGCCCTCGACGCCGACGACGGAGAGATGTCCGTCGCGCGTCCAGCGATCCACTAACCACGTCAATTGATCTAGACCCTGTTGCTGCAGTAACGGCACTTTGAACGCAGTGCCGGCCGCCATTAACGCGTCCGCCCAGACCGCGTTGGCGTAGGTCAGCCGTGCCTCGGGCCAACACCACGAGGGGTTCGCGGTGGGCCGGTCGAGGACGCGCAGCGCGCTTTCGAGCACGCGCCGCGCCGCGGGGTTGGCCGGGCGCGTCGTCAGGACCGCCGCCGCGCCGAGCACCGCGAAGGCTGAGGCTCGCGGCCACGGTGACACCACTCGCGCGCCACGCGAGAAACTCTCGAGGGCCTCACGGCGAATGACCTCGTCGTCGCTCTCAACGCTGGCCACCCCCAGTGCCCACATCGCGCGACCCCACCAGTCGTGATTGGTACTCGCCCCCATAAAGACACCACGCTCGTCACGGCGATTACGAAACGTCCCGTCGGCCGACTGGGCACTGCGCAAGAAGTTCAGGGAGGTTCGCGTCAGATTGCGCAGCGCGGGACTGGGTAGTGGTTCGCGCACCAGTACCAGCAACACGCGCGCCACGTCGTCGGTGCAGAAACCGTGTTCGACGCGGGCCGAAGCAAAGCGGGCGTGTTCGTAGGTGCCCAGGGGACCACTCAACGCGAGCAAGTGCGCGAAGTTCGGCGGTGCCGTCGCGATCACGAACCCACCCGTTGGCAATTCGTCACCAAGTCCCCGAAGTGTCGCGCGACGGCGTCCCAAGAAAGCTCGGGCGCGCGCGCTCGCGCCGCGCTCGCCATGGCCGACGCTCGGTCCGGGTCCTCCAGTACCGAACGAATCGCCGCGGCGAGTGCCGGGGGATTTCGTTGGGGCACAATGATCCCCGCTCCCGAGCTAAGGAGTTCGAGGGCGTGGGGAAAGGCGGTGGCGACCACCGGTCGTCCGGCGGCCACCGCGTCGACGAGCACGCCCGACGTGGCTTGATCGAGTGAGTCGTACGGTAAAACCACGAGGTCAGCTTGTTGGATCAAACGCTGCAGCGAGGCCAGGTCTCGGTACGAGTCATCGAAGGTCACCATCGGACCGACGCCGTTCGCCTCGACGCGACGCCGAAGTGAGTCTCGGTACGCGTCGCCTTGACGCGCGAGCACCTTAGGGTGCGTGCGGCCGGCAATCGTGTAGTGCGGGAGTGGACGGCAATCTTTCAGCATCGCCAGCGCGTCAATGACCCACTCGATACCCTTACCCGGTCCGAGCAGACCCCACGAAAGGACTTCGGGCGTCTCGTTCACCAGCGTTCGCTTCTCGTCGAGTACCGCCTGTGCCCCGTGGGCGATGACGTGCACGGGCGTCGCGCCAATGAAGTTCGCCGCCCGCAGCGTCGTGGCCGCGTACGTCGACATCACCACCACGTCATGGGAGCGACGAATTACCTCATTCAGTACGTCGCGCTGATGGCGTGTCGGCGAGGCGAGGATCGTGTGCAGAATCGTAATGACGGGCACGACCACGCCCTCGAGGACGCGCACGACCTCGGAACCGTCCTGCCCCCCGTAAAGGCCGTACTCGTGTTGCACGACGACGACGTCACAATCGTTAAGCGCACGCACCGCGGCGCGGCGTGAACTCGACTCGAGCGCGACGAGTCGACCCCACACTGGCAGATCGTCGCCGGTCGCGTCGTCGTCGTCCAAAGTATCCATCACGCGAATGACGCCAACGTCCAATCCGCGTTGCGCCATCGACCCACCTAGGGCCGCGGTAAACGTCGCCAGTCCACAGGGCGTAGGTAGCGCGCTCGAGAGAAAGCCCACGCGCGTGCTGCGCGGTGTTAAGGGTGCGTCAACGACGGGCGGGCGTTGGCGACTGACGTCGTGGTTGCTACTCGCAAGATCGAGCGACGTCGACACTACCGTGACCTCTCGGCGCGAGCTCGTGCGCCTCGCTTTACCCGACGGCGCAACGTCATAAACGCGACGAGGACTTCCACGATGACCCAGAGCGGTACGCGGGCACCGGACGTTTTCGTACCCGGCGAAGGGGTGGTCGCGGCGGAACGACGGAATCTGCGAAACATGGGCGGCCTCTCGGTAATCGAAGGCGTCGAGCCCGAACGGGCGACAATCGTCTAGATCGTCCGACCCGAACTTGGCGTCTCGTGGTAGAGATCTCTACTGCTCTCTGCATCCACCCTATAGGTCAACGCGGAATCATCACCTTGGGAATTGACGGTGAAATCGTTGTCGGCACGACGTGTAAGGTGACCACGCGACTCTGGTCCTGATGGTTGCGCAGTATTCGCCGTTCACGTTTCCCTGAGGAGTCTGATGCCGAACCCTTCGACACACGTACGTGGGGCGCGGCGTGATTAATCACGCGACTTTCCTGCGCAGTAAAGCCGCCGCCCGCGCGGCGTAATGGGTAGCCCGTCATGGAACACACAACGTTCGAACGTCGTATCAGCCGACTTTTACAGTGGGTGGGCGACGTAACCAGCCGCGCCGCCGCGACGGCCATCGTCGCGTTCGTCGTTGTCGTTTTCTTGACGGGGTTGGTGCTCGCCGGTTTCCCCGGTAACTGGGAAGTCGCGTTCGCGACCGTTTCGGCCGCTATCACCTTGATCATGCTCTTCGTGATTCAACACACGCAAAGCCGCCAACAAATTGCGTTGCAGCTCAAGCTCGACGAACTCATCCGTACCTCCCCCGAGGCCGATGACCTACTCGTGCACATCGAGCGCGCCGACGAGATCGAACTCATTGAACGCGAACTCGGGCAGATCGCGCACCACGAGTCCTTGCGCGAGACACCTGACGACGTGCTCGATCAACGTAGCCCTCACGAAGACGACGGCGCGCCCGACCCTTCGTAGAGTTTCGCGCTTCTAAGGGCGCGTAACGCGAAGACGACGTCGTTGGCCCTAGGGACGTCGAAGCGCTTTCTTCAAGTGCGCCCCGGCTCGCTGCAGGGTACCGAGTCGATGTTCCAAGGCGCCCTTCACTTCGAGTCGCCGATTCCCCACCAGTTTCCCAGTCGTCTCATTGAGGGCGCCCTTCGTCACGTGGCGTAGGTGCGTAAAGCCGTTCTTCTTTATCACGGTGAATCCTTTCCCCGAACGCGTCAGGGGCGTGAGCACCGACGCGTTGCGCAGACTCTTGATGGACGACGTGACCACGGTTCCTCTATCGAATGACGAGAACGATGTTGATTGCCCCCGCGAAGAGCGCGTGGCGCCCTTGACGTAATTCGTTGCGCTTTCGTCTCATGTGGGCCGGTTGACCCACATGAGACGTCGCCACAGCGCCGACGCGTCGTGGTGACGACGGGCCTACTTCGTCTCTTCGTGTACCGAGCTCGTCCGACCCGCGGTGTCGGTGACTTGGCGATCGAGCGAGTGGTGGCTACTGCCGACGGAGCCGCGCGAGACGCCAAAGACGATGCTCGACACCACGAAACCCGCGGCGCCGACGATCATCAAAATCAGTCCCACCGTGGAAAGTCGGAAGCCGTGGCCCTGGTAGGTCACCGCCCAATACATAATTGCGCCAACCGCGACGGAGATTGCGCTGAGGACCATTCCGGGAAGACCCATGTCACTTACCTTCTACTACTGAGCCCGACAAGATGTCGAGTGAGTAGGAAGCGGGGTCTAAACGTCCTACGCCACCGTACCAGTGATTCAGACGCCACGCTCGGTCGCGTGACGACAGGTTACAGTCGCGTGACGGTTCGCGCGTGAGCGGATTTGGGGCGCGGCGTCGCGATCGTTTCGCCCGAAAGTTCGCGCTCGACAATCTGGCTGGCCACGATGGTCAGTCCCACGTTGTGATCGCGCGAGTACCCGCGGATCGTCGCGAAGGCGTGGTCCATATCAACGTTCATGGTCTGGGCCACCATCCCCTTGGCCTGTTCGATGATGATGCGACTATTCAGCGCGTAGCCCAATTGTGCGTTCAGCGTCGACGCGTCGAGCGCCGTGCGATGTTGCAGAATCGCGATGGTGGCGACGTGGGCCAGACCCTGAGCGAGATAGACGTCCTCGGCGCCGAGCATTCCTGGTTCCGAGCGAAAGAGATTCAGGGCGCCGATCGTGCGACCACGAAGCTTCATGGGTAATGAGTGCACGGATTGAAA
>JANWIR010000008.1 GCA_025449805.1 Acidimicrobiales bacterium
GGCTCGTCACCCGCTTCCAAGAACGTGCTGATGATTTCGTCGGGTGCAACGACGTTGCCCATCAGCCAAACGATCACGACATCCAGTGGTCACGGCACGACGACGTACTCGAAGTGGAATCGCAGCTTCCGGGTCGTGGCGCCGACGTCTTCGGACGTCGTGACGTACAAGTTCGTCTTCGGCCACTAAATGCTTCGGCGCTGAGCCGTAGGCCGCGGCGACCCCTCGAGGCGTCGTTGAAGCCGGCGACGGTTAACAGGTCAACGAGGTTTTAAAGGACGACTCAGCAGGCGACGGATTCCCCCACCGCAGGTGTCGACCGTCGTTTGTCCAGTCGGCACCGAACGAATACAAACACTGGTGCGCCGGCCGGGACTTGAACCCGGAACCTGTTGATTAAGAGTCAAATGCTCTGCCAATTGAGCTACCGGCGCGGATTGAGTCTATACGACCGCGCGCCGAGGTTTCGTTGACTTAGTTGTGTTGGATGGCCTTAACCTCGAGAAACTCTTCGAAGCCGTAGCGACCAAGTTCACGACCGATGCCGGACTGCTTGTAACCACCAAAAGGCGCCACCACGTTAAAGGCGCCTCCGTTGATCTCCACTTGACCGGTGCGAATCTTGCGCGCCACTTCGAAGGCCTTTTCGTCGGTACCGGCCCACACGCCTCCGGCGAGACCATAGTTCGAGTCGTTCGCAATTGCGACGGCCTCTTCTTCGGTGTCGTAGGGGATGATCGAAAGCACCGGGCCGAAGATCTCTTCTTGCGCGATGGTCATGTCGTTGGTCACGTCGGAAAAGATGGTCGGTGCGACGTAGTAACCCTTTTCGAGTCCTTCGGGGGGCGTGACGCCGCCGAGGATTAAACGAGCGCCCTCGTCAACGCCCTTGGTGATGTAGTCGCGCACTCGCTGTTGTTGGGCGGCGCTCACGAGAGGGCCGAGCAGACTGGCACCCGTCACCGGGTCCGCGGGCGCGAGTCCCGTCGCGGCGGCAATCGCGAGGTCCTCGACTTCGCTCAATTTCGAACGCGGCACCACCATGCGGGTTAACGCCGAGCAGGTTTGACCCGAATTCAGGTAGCACTTGAAAACCCCGTCGCCCACGGCGCGCGTCAGGTCGGCGTCTTCCAGAATGATGTTGGCCGACTTGCCGCCCAACTCGAGCGACACGCGCTTGACCATCTCGGCGGCAATCTGCATCACGCGCTTGCCCGCGCGCGTTGAACCGGTGAAGGAAACCATGTCGGTCTTGGGGTGGGCCACGATCGCCTCACCCACGACCGGACCGAGTCCCGTAACGAGGTTGAACACGCCCTTGGGCAGCCCAACTTCGTGAATGATGTCGGCCAACATGAAGGCGTTAATCGGCGCGACTTCACTCGGCTTGACGACGACGGTGCAACCGGCCGCGAGGGCGGCGGCCACCTTATTAGCGATCTGGTGGAGTGGGTAGTTCCAGGGCGTTATGCACGCGACGACGCCCGCGGGTTCGCGAACCAACGTCGAGTTGCCGACCTCTTCCTCCCAGGCAAAGTCCATGGCGCGCTGGGCGTTATCAGCGAACGTCGCCGTGGGAAGGCCCGCCTGGATGCCCTTCGCCAACATCAACGGCATGCCGACCTCGTGCGCAATATCGAGGGCGATGTCGTCACTGCGCTCCGCCAACTTCTCCGAGATACGCATGAGAAACTCGCCGCGCTCTTTCGGACTCGTGTTCGCCCAGGCGGTAAAGGCTTGCGCGGCTGCTTCGACCGCCCGATTGGCCTCCTCGACGGTGCCGGCGGGAATCGTGGCGTACAACTCACCGGTCCCCGAGGTGGTCACTTCCAACGTGTCGGTGGAGGTCGCCCGAACCCACTCGCCGTTGATGTAGAACGAGTCGCGAATAATGGTCATGTCAACCCCCTAGAGGACCCGGATCAGGTCACTAGTGCGAAATCTACACGCTAACGCTCGCGAAACGTCCAGGCCCGCGCCGGATGAGACCGGGTGATTCATTGGGGTGAGCGACGGGGGTCGAACCCGCGGCCTCCAGGACCACAACCTGGCGCTCTAACCAACTGAGCTACGCCCACCAAGGAGTTCCAGTATGGCACACGGTGAGAAAATCATCGACGTCGCGTACGGGTCGTGCACTCGAGAGCCCGGTCGAGGTCAGTACGCTCTTGGGTACGCCCCTGTAGCTCAACTGGATAGAGCAGACGGTTTCTACCCGTCAGGTTGCGGGTTCGACTCCTGCCGGGGGCACGCATTCGAATCGCGAGTGACACGTGGACTTTTGAACGTTCACGCGCCTAGTACAAATTCGTCAAATTCAAATCGGCGCGACGTGGTCGTTTCGCTAACCCTTGGGACCAGGAATTTCGACGATCGAAATCCGTCAAGGATGCGCGCGTACTTCAACGCGAGTTGACGGCGTGACCCTAAGATTGTTCGAGACGTTGGGCGATCGAGTCGGGCGCTGGCCGAGTCGTAAACCGACGTAAATGGAGCTTTGATGACGGATTTCCAGCGGGTGCTCGAGCGCTACGGCTTCGACGCACTCTTTCGGGGCCATCCCGACGCCATTTACGCCTTTGACGTCGAGGGTAACTTCGTCGCGGGTAACGACTCGCTGAGCGAGCTCACGGGATACTCGCGTGAGGAGTTGCTCACCTTAAATTTCTTGCCACTGGTGGCGCCCGATCTTCAAGAGCACACGGAAGAACAGTTTCGAGCTGCGTGTAACGGAACCGCGCAGCGCTACCGGTCCATCGGTGTTTCGAAAAATGGGCGACGCTTTCACGTTGACGTCACGAATCTGCCCCTGCGTGACGAGACGGGCGAGGTCGTGGCGGTCATGGGCATTGCGCGTGACATCACCGAATTTGTGATGGCCGTGGACAGTCTCGCGGTGCATTCGTCCATCTCCCAGGTTTCGAGTCGGGTCGCTCGCGTCGCCGGGTGGTCCATCGATCTCCAAAATCGTGAACTTCGCTCCAGTGACGAACTTTTTGAGCTCATTGGCACGACGCCGGCCCACGCACCGTCGCTCAATGAGTCATTGGAGTACTACGACGAGCCCTACCGCAGCCGCGTCGCGCAGGCGCTGCGGCGCTGCGAAGAAGAGGGATTGGCTATCAACCTTGAAGTGGAAGTCAAGACGATGAGGGGTGAGCGGCTGCGCGCGCAACTCATGGCGGCCGCCGTTCGAGGTGACGCCGGGCGTGTGGTGCGAATCGACGGCGTCTTGCAAGACGTGACGGACTGGGCGCGCGAACGAGAGACGTACACCGAGATTCAGCATCGCGTTGCCGACACGATTGGCCAGCTCGCGGTACCGCTGTACATCATCGGACGCGATTGGCGACTGTCCTTCGTCAACCGCGCCGGCTGTGAATTGGTCGCGATGCGCGAGGACGAATTGATTGGCTACGCGATCACGGACGTCTTCTCGGCGCAGGCCAACGAGGCCTTCCAACGTGTCAGCTGGCGGGCCATGAACCGCGACGAGGTCGGTACCGCGACCGCGTATCTCGATCGTTTTCAACGTTGGATGGAAGTCACGGCGTACCCCATTCGCGACGGAATTCTCTTGACTGCTTCCGACGTCACGTCACGAATTGAAACGCAAGTCGAATTCGAACAGGCGGCCCGCCGGGCGCAGTACCTAGCGCGCATGTTGGGATTGGCCAAGGACGCCATGATCATCCACGAACTGCGTGGTGGCATTTCGTACTGGAACCCCGCGGCCGAGAATCTCTACGGATGGTCAAGTGCGCAGGTGGTTTCGAAGAATCCGGTCGATTTTCTCTACCACGATCTCTCGTGCGTTAATCAGGCGGTCGCGACGGTTTTGCGCGACGGCTACTGGGCGGGTGAGATTGAACAACGCACCCGGTCCGGCGCGCTGGTAACCGTCGACGCTCGTTGGCAACTCGTGCGTGGCGACGACGGCGAGCCGGACGCCATCTTTGAGGTCAACACGGACGTCACCGAGCGCAACCGCGAAATCTCGTCTCGAGCTCGAAATCAGCGTATGGAAAGTTTGGGCACACTGGCCGGAGGAATCGCGCACGACCTCAATAACATCTTCACGCCGATCATCATGTCGCTCGAACTCTTGCTCGGACGAGAGACGGATGAGTCCAAGCGCGAACTACTAACTTCCATGGAACGCAACGTCAACCGGGGTGCGGACATGGTTCGTCAGGTGTTGCATTTCGCTCGCGGTGTGGAGGGTACGCGCGCGGCCTTTTCTCCCGCCCAAGTGCTGCAAGAGGTAATGCAGTTCTGTCAGGAGGTGCTCCCGAAGAACATCGTGGTGGTGACCGACGATTCGCCGGGACTACCCTCCGTCGTGGGCGACGTCACGCAAATTATGCAGGTCATCGTTAACTTGGTCACCAACGCTCGCGACGCAATGCCCAACGGTGGTCGGCTCACCCTTCGCGCGTCGCTGAAAAATCTCGACGGCAAGGCCGTGCAACCGAGTTTGAAGACCCTCAACGGCGACTTTGTGGTATTTGAGGTTTCCGACACAGGGATTGGCATGGATCAAGAGACGCTCGGCAAGATCTTTGAGCCGTTCTTCACGACGAAGGACGTAGGTCGCGGCACAGGACTGGGACTTTCCACCTCGCGCGCCATCGTGCGCAGCCACGGCGGTGTCATGGACGTTGAGAGTTTGCCGGGATTCGGAACCCGCTTCGACCTCTACCTCCCGGCCTCACGGAACGCGACGATTTCATCGCCACTCGAGTCCGATCGCGTACGCACGAGTGAGCAGGTCAATCAAAAGCGCGTGCTGGTGGTCGACGACGAAGAGTCAATTTTGATGTTGCTGCGCGAGGTCATGAGCGCGGAAGGTTTCTCGTACTTGCTGGCGCGTGACGGCTGTGAAGCGCTCAACCTGGCGACTGAACGAGACAGCGACGTGGACTTAGTGATCACCGACCTCAACATGCCCCGCATGGATGGCGTCGCGTTGGTGAAAGAACTCCACGAGCGAAAGCCCGAACTCCCCGTGATCGTAATGAGTGGCCTCGCGACGGACGCGGCGACGGCTGAGCGTCTCGAAATGAGTGGCGCGAGGTTTTTAGCGAAACCCTTTACGGTCTCGCAACTGCTCAACGTCGTTGACGAAGTCTTAGGTGGGCACTGAGCCTTCGGAGAAGATTCCGGCGCTGTAATTTGACCCGAAATGGTACAAATTCACTAGTGATTATAGGTCTACATTTCGGAATGCCCGTTATTTTCAAATGTGGTTCGGGCGACGTTGAGTTAGTGGACTTTTGAACCGTGGGGGAGTGCGCCGTGTCGCGCCTAAGTGAACTCATTCGAGGTAGCGGCGGCGACACGATTCTGCGCGACTATCCCGACCCGGTGTACGCCTTTGACCTCGAAGGAAGGTTCATCGACTGCAACGACGCGCTTTGCGCGATGACGGGTTACACGCGCGAGGAACTACTCGGGCACAACTACCACAATCTCATCGATCCCACTCACTTAGCGATCACTCGTGAGAACTTCGCCGCCGCGGTCGCCGGTCACACACGTCGCTACCGGTCGCGCGGTCAACGAAAGTCGGGTGAAATCTACGACGTCGACGTCACGAACATGCCCGTGCGCGACGACGACGGGCGGGTGGTCGCCATATTGGGCGTAGCGCGCGATTTCACGA
>JANWIR010000009.1 GCA_025449805.1 Acidimicrobiales bacterium
CTTGGCGATAGCCCAGTGCTTTCAGGCGGTCGTTGTCGACCGATTGCGTTTCGTCAACGGACATGACTATCAAATCCCCCCGTCACCCGACACGGGCGGGTGACGTTGCTCACGATAATGAATGCTCCGCACTCGTGCACGGATAGTCGGCGTGGACAACGTGCTGTGGCAAAGTGGCCTGGTGCAACACGACGAGCCCACCCGAGAGGAGCTCCAGGCGACCATTGCCCAGTTACGGCAAGAACTGGAGGTCCTGCGCGAGGAGATTCGTCGGATTCGTCAAGACCGCTACGAGGTCCCCCCGCACTACTAGGACGTTACGACGTGCACGACAGTGCGCTACGCGCGGCGACGACCTGGCTCGCGGCCGCCGCCAGCGTTGCGGCGGGAAGCACGTTTTCGGCGACGGCGCGCGCGATGGCCTTCGCCGTTGCGTTCGCCTGCGCGAGGGCCGCACTCGGCGAGGTGGGGTTGCCCGCCAGCACGAGATCGGCGCCCGCAACCAACGCGTCGATCGACGCTTGCGCGACACTGAGGTGGCGCGCACTCAGCGCCCCGGCCGAGAGTGAGTCGGTCATGATCAGACCTTGGAAGCCGAGGACGTTACGTAGATAGGTCATGACCGGCGCCGCAATGCTCGCGGGCAGGTTGGTAAGTCCAGGCACCGAGGCGTTGGCCACCATCACCATCGCCGACGTGCGTTGTAACGCGGCGCGATAGGGCACGATCGCCGTGGACGTTAACGTCGCCCACGACAAGGTGTGGGCCGGGCCGTAGTCGGTGTTTCTGTTCGAACCCCCGAGTCCCGGGAAGTGTTTGAGCGTGCCACGAATGCCCGTCGATTCGAGACCGCGCTCGAAGGCCACGACGTTGCCCGCGACCACGTTGGGGTCGCCGCCGAAGGCGCGAAAACCATCCGCGTCGAGCGCGCCGGGGGCCACGGCACGCGAATCGAGGTCCGCCACCGGTGCCAAGTCCACGTTGAGGCCTTCGGCGGCCATCGACCTTCCGAGACGCGCGCCCGCCGCTTGAATCTGGACGTTAGTCAGATTCTTGCCCATGGTCTGGGCCCACGGCATCGGCGCCAGCACGTTCGACAGTCGCAGCACGCCGCCGCCTTCGGCGTCGGTCATGACCAAGGTCGTCACGTGGTCACGGCGTTCGCGCTGCAGTGTCGCGAGTATCGCCGGGAGTGACGGAGGCGCCGTCGAGCCAAAAAGGAGGACACCACCAAAGCCCGCGCGCGCGGCGGGCCCGAGCGCACCGACGTTCAGGGCGTTGATGGAGACCGTCACCACTTCGTCGGCCTGTTTCGCGGTGCTCCACGTGCTCACGAGTCGCGCCGCGCACGCCAACGCCGTCGGCGGCTTCGCGGCAAGGGTGGTCGTCGTCGTCGTACTGGACGACGTCGCGCTGGCTTCACCCACCACGACGGTCGTCGCCACCAGCATCGTGGCCAGGGTCACGAGTTTGGCGCGCACGTCGCGAGCCTACGACGACGCACGCGCGAAATGGTCTCGCTAACCTGGGATGGCAAGGAGGTTGACGTGTCTACTCTCACGCCCGCCGCGTTCGTCGGACACGGTAATCCGATGAACGCTCTGGACCACAACCGCTACACCGACGCCTGGCGCAACTTTGGCGCTTCCCTGGCGACGCCGCGCGCGATTCTCGTGGTCTCGGCGCACTGGTACATCAACGCGACGGCCGTCACCTCGATGACGACCCCGCGCACGATTCACGACTTCTACGGCTTTCCCCAGCCCCTCTTCGACGTCGAGTACCCGGCGCCCGGTGACCCCGTCATTGCCGAACGCATCGTCGAGGTCGTCAAGCCCACCTGGGTCGGCCTCGACGAGGACAGTTGGGGCATCGATCACGGCACGTGGTCCGTACTGGTACACATGTTTCCCAAGGCCGACGTGCCGGTCTTGCAACTCTCGATTAACGCCGAGTTACCCTTTGACTACCACTTCGAACTCGGCACCAAACTCCACGAACTGCGCAAAGAGGGCGTCTTGATTCTGGGCAGCGGCAACGTCGTGCACAACCTGCGCCTCGCGGACTGGAACCAGCCCGGTCACGGCACCGACTGGGCCCACCGCTTCGACGACGACGTGCGTGCCATCATGACCGACGACCCGAGCAACCTCGGCGTGGTCTCGGGCCATCGCGACTACTCGCTCGCGGTGCCGACCCCCGACCACTACCTACCCCTCGCCTACGTCGCGGGGCTGGCCAGTGCGGCGGGAACGCCCACGCGCACGTTGATCGACGGCTACGAGATGGGTTCGCTCTCGATGACCGCCTACGAGTTACCCGGCGACTAGGGCCGCTTGGCCGCGGCGCGGCGTACCGACGTCGCGAGCGCGGCGATCACCATGATGGGCAACAACACCACGGCCCACGCGTTGGCCCCGGCCGAAACGCTTACCAGCGCGATCACGACGAGGATGGCCACGACGGCAACGAAGAGTTCGGGTGTGTCACCAACTAAGAAGTCCCACCAGAACCGACCAAAGCCAACGACGATTTTCTTGACGAACGAAATCACGCGGCCACCTTTGACGTCACGGGCGTCGCGCGACGCGTGAGACCGACCAACAACCAGGTCACGACGAGGTAGAGCGTGATGAAGCCGAGGAGCGACGCGTCGCTGCCGGGCCAGCGCACGCGCAGACCCTCGCCGGTCCAGAAAGTACCAAAGCTCACCAGCATCACGCCCACGCCCATCTTCATGGCGTTCTCGGGCACGGACGACAGTTGACGCGAGACCGCGAGACCAATCGCCCCCACGAGTACCAGCGCAACGGCGGCCACGGTCGCCGCGAGTCCTAGTCGGTGGGCCGAGGTGCCGAGGGTCAAGACCGTGATGACAACCTCCAGGCCCTCCAAAAAGACGCCCTTAAAGGCCATCACGAAGGCCACGCGGTCGCGGTTAACGCCGGGGTCGAGGTTCGTAAGTTCCGCCACGGCCTCGGCGTAGGCGGCGTCCTCGTCGTGCTTGGCCTTGAGACCGGCCGAACGAAGAATCGCCTTGCGCAACCACTGCAGACCAAAGATCAACAGCACGGACCCAACGATGAGGCGCAGCACGTTCAACGGCACGTGCACGAGCGCCGGACCGAAGATCGCGACCAGGGCGCTGAGCGCCACGAGGGCGACCGCGGTGCCCTCGAAGGCCGAACGCCAGCCACGGGTGTGCCCGACCGCGAGCACTATGGTGAGCGCTTCGACCATCTCCACGGCGCAGGCCAGAAAGACCGCGCCCACGAGTACCAACGTGGACGTCGTCATGGTAACTGCGAACACTTACTTACCTCTCTCTTCCGCGAACAATAACGTGGTCGCCGGTTCAAAGACGACGCGCACCGCGCGGTCCCGGTCAAAGCGCGACGACGCGAATACCTTACGCAACATATGGTCCTCTCCCAATTTAACGACGTGTTCATACCCCCGACCAGTGAAGGCAACGTCGACGACCACCCCGGCCAGACCCTCCTCGTTCTCGACGGGCACTAAGCGAACACCGGCCGCGCGCACGAGAACTCGGGCCGCGCCGCGCAGACCACGCTGGGGCGCCACGGCGCGAAAGCTCCGCGCCTCGCCGTGCGCGAGCACCACTTCATAGACCCCCTCGTGCTCGGCGCGCACCTGCACGGCAAGTTCCCCGGCGACGCCGGTGAACTTCGCGACGAAGGGCGAGGCTGGGCGCCGATAGATCTCCTCGGGCGTCGCGCACTGGATGAGTTCACCACGATTGAGCACGCCAACGCGATCGGCCAGCGCGAAGGCCTCACTCTGGTCGTGGGTGATGTAGATAACGGTCGAACCGGACTCGCGCGTCAGAGTCGCGATCTCGACGCGCAGCTGCTCGCGGCGATCAGCGTCGAGATTCGACAGCGGTTCGTCAAAAAGAATGAGACCGGCCTCCGCGGCGAGTGCGCGCGCGAGGGCCACGCGCTGCTGCTCACCACCGGAGAGTTCGTTCGGGAAACGCTCGGCCAGTGCCTCAATACCGACGCGCTCGAGTAGGTCGTCGACCTTGCGGCGCTGGGCTTCTTTCGTGTCACCCGAGCGCGCCAGGGAAAAGCCCACGTTGCGTCGCACGCTCAAGTGCGGCCACAGCGCGTAGTCCTGAAAGACCATCGCGACGTTGCGCTGTTCGGGTGGGACCATCGTCGTCACGCTCACCACGGTGCGTCCGGCGATATCAATCTCGCCACTGGTCGGACGCTCGATCCCCGCAACGCAGCGCAACAGCGTGGTCTTGCCCGAACCCGACGGTCCGAGCAGTACCAAGAAGGTGCCGGGCGCCACGTCGAGGGTCAGTCCCGCGATCGCGACCTTGCCGGCGAACTCTTTACGCACGTCGCGCAACGCGACCGAGGCCGCGGCTCCGCCCCTCATGATCCGAGCTCGCTGACGC
This sequence comes from Acidimicrobiales bacterium, assembly GCA_025449805.1. Lineage (GTDB taxonomy): Bacteria > Actinomycetota > Acidimicrobiia > Acidimicrobiales > RAAP-2 > RAAP-2. The sequence continues at coordinate 4,430 of JANWIR010000009.1, forward strand.
CCACGCGGCGCCACCCACGTGGCGCGACGAGTCGGTAGATCAAGAGAGCGAGTCCAATCACGCCGAACATCTCGGCCAACGTCACCACCGTCATCGCCGTGCCGTCGCCGAGCAGGTTGTTCGCGAGGTAGCTCTGGATAGTCACCGACACCGGTTCTTGGCTCGGCGGGTAGAGAATCTGCGCGACGGCGAGTTCCGCGATGACCTTCGTGAAGGTCAACAGCCAACCCCACACCAACACCCGCGACACCAGGGGCAGGTTGGTCGTGCGCCAGGCCCGCAGCCGTCCCGCGCCGTGCACGCGCGCCGCTTCACTGAGTGAAGGTTGGAGTTGACTCACCGGTCCGGCCATGAAGCGGGTCTGACCGGGCAGCGACGAGGCGACCATCGCGATCATCAACAGCGGCAACGTCTTGTAGAGATTGACGAGGTGTCCCGTGATAAAGGGTTGGTCGTAGAGAAAGATGTAGCCCACGCCAAGTACCACGCCCGGCACGGCGACGGACCCCATCAAAAACACGTCGGTGACGCGTTGGCTCCAGCCGCCCGCGGTGTTGACGAGTCGTCGCGCCAGCACGAGGGCGACCACTCCCGTCAGGGTCGCCACGATCAGGCCAATCTGGTTCGAGAGCATGAGCGGCGCGCCCAGTCCTTGACCCACGATGGCCGGGTGAAGAATCTGCTGGTAGTACGCGGTGGTGAAGTGCACGGCCCCGCTCGAGTAGACCCCGAGGTTCTGGACAATCGAACCGATGCCGGCGCCGAGGATGGGCACGCCGAGCGCCACCAGGTAGACCATCGCGAGCGCCAGCGTGACGCCCACGCGCGCGAGGGGCGAAAACTCTCGACGGCGCACGGCGCGCGTGCGCCCGGAAACCACGGCGAACGAGCGCCGGCGCATCACTCGTGACTGCAGCATGATCGGTGGGATGGTGCTCAAGATCAACACCACCGCGATAACGGCCGCCACCGAAAAGTTCGCGGGGAAGTTGGAGATGGCACTGAACAAGGTGAAGGTCGCCAGCGGGAAGTGGCTGTGATAGCCCAACGTGAAGGCGACGCCGAAGTCACTCATCGTTTCGGCGAAGCTGATGGTGAAGGCGCCAAGCAGCGCGGGCGCGATGACCGGCAGGACGGTGCGTAGCGTCACCCAGCGCCCGGCGCCGTGCACGCGCGCCGCGTCCTCGAGTTCGGGACCGAGGAGTCGTAGCCCGGCGCTCACGATAAAGAAGGCGAATGGTAGGGCGGCGGTGCTGAGTACGACCACGATGCCGGTGGGGCCAAAGAACTCGCCGTACAGCCAACCAGTGTTCACTCCCAACACCGAGGCGACGCCGAAGGGCTGGAGCAGGTCGGTCCAACCGAGGGTCATCGTCCACGTCGGCACCAGCAGCAACAACCACGTCAGCACCGTCCAGGTCCGTCGACCGTAGACGTTGGTGCGCTGCACCAACCACGCGATGGTCGTCGCGAGCACCGTCGCGATCAGCGCCACCGCCGTCGAAACCCAGAGTGAGTTGACGATGCCCGTCAACGTCGATCCGGAGAAGGCCTCGCGCACGTAGCGCAGCGTGAACCACTCCGGGCCCTGTTGAAAGACTCGAGGGCTGACCGCGAGAATTAAGAAACAGCCGACGGGCGCGATGATGAGCAACCCCAGCAGCGTCCACAGCACCAACGAACCCGCCGAGACGCGCCGGCGCGCGGGCGACGTCACGCTCGTCGAGGTACCCGCCGTCGGTGGCGCGGCGAGCGGGGTGGTCCGCGGAATCGCGCGATTCGCGGATGGGGCGAGTTGGACGCTCATGAGTACTCCGGTAGGGCTACGCCGCGGCCCCGGAGGGCCGCGGCGTAGGGGAAGGGGAAGGGGGACTTAACCGTTATTGATGTTGGCGGTGAACCAGTTGTTGACCGGCGTCTCGAGCGCACCCCAGATCGAAGGGTTGATCGTCTGCAGGGGCACCGAGCTCAGCGGCGGCATGACCTTGCTGGCGTTCTTTTCACCACTGATGACCGGCCAGAAGAGCGAGTCACCCTGGGGGTCGCCGGTCTGCATCACGTGCTGGCCCTTGGCCGAGAGGACGAAGTTGACGAACTTCTGCGCCTCGGCCTGCACCGCCATGGGCATCTTGCCGTCAATCCCAATCACGCCGGGCAGCGCGGTCGCCGGGGAGAGGTAGGCCACCCGGAAGGTCGGGTTGGTCGAGATCTCGGCACCGTACCCCGCCGAACTCTGAATGATGGCCATCGAAATGGTGTGGGACGCGAGCGCGCCGAGCGTCGGGCCGTTGGTCGCGTTAATCACCAGACCGTTGGACTTCAACGTGGTCAAGTACGACTCACCCGCCTTGACGGCCTTAGCGGTCGAGCCCTTGCCGGTGTAGTGACCGAGGTAGTTCATCAGCCCCGCGATGAGCGGGTAGGTGGGGCCAGACTGGGTCGGGTCGTTCATGCCAATCTTGCCGGCGAACGTCGACGAGCTCAACTGCGCCCAGGACTTGGGCAGTTGGGACTTCGAGATCTGCGCCGAGTCGTAGACCAGCGCGCCCGTCGCGGTCACGCCGGTCGGCACGTAGCTACCGTCGGCCGGAATGTTCGCCAGGCCGACCTTGTTGAAGTTGACCTTGGGGACGACGTGCTTGGCGAGCAAACCTTCGCGGTCGAGTTGAGCGAAGGCGGTTGCGCCGTCCACCCAGAGAACGCCCCACGTCGGGTGCGAGCCCTCGGCCTGGATCTGCTGGAGCAGCGGACCGGTCGAGTTGTCGTTCAGAGTTACCTTGAAGCCGGGGTTCGTCGCGATGAAGGCGTTCACCGTCGCTTTGTCGTAGCCCTGGGCCGAGTAGACGACCAGGGTCGGCTTCGGACTTGCCGACGCGTTCTTGGTCAGGCTGAGGGCGCCGCCCGTCGCGACGACTCCGGCGAGGACCGTGAGCATCGTTCGTGAACGCGTGAACTTAAGTGCATGATTTCGTGTCATGCGCAATGTTTAGAAGAGGGACGTTACCTCACCGTGACGCCCGATTGATGAGGAAACAAAACTTTGGAGCGCGCGTGTCACGTTGACGTCACGCGTTCATCACACACCAGCGCGCCGGCGCAACTCCTCTTCCACCGCGGCCGGATCGAGACCCCGGGCACGCAGCAGTAGTAACAGGTGAAACCATAGATCGGCGGCCTCACTCACGACGCGCTCGTCGCTCTCACTTAACGCGGCGACAACGACTTCCGTTGCTTCCTCGCCCACCTTTTGTGCGGCGCGCGCGGTCCCGTCGCGCAGCGTGCGCGCGACGTAGGAGTCGGACTCGTTCGTGGCGTCGCGCTGCAGTATCGTGCGCCAGAGCCACGGCGTGAAACAGGCCGTCGCGCCGTCGTGACAGGCGGGCCCTTCGGCCGCGACACTCACCAGCACCGCGTCGTCGTCGCAGTCCGGCGTGACCTCGAGCACGTTGAAGTAGTTTCCCGAGGTCTCACCCTTTTCCCACAGCCGTTGACGCGAGCGCGAGAAGAAGTGCACGTGTCCACTCGATCGGGTGAGCGCGAGTGCCTCGTCGTCCATCCAGCCGAGCATGAGGACACGACGCGTTTCGTGATCTTGAATAATTGCCGCGCGAAGTTCTTCGCTCACGCCACTCCAATCGGTCGTAGGGCCACGCCCAGGTTGATGATCTCGTCGCGAAGTCCCGCCAGTCCCGCAGGATTCTCGTGCACGATCGAAGCGACCAACGCCGCGTCGGCGACCGCCAGCGCTTGCGCGACGTGCGCGGCCGAACCGGCCCCACCCGAGGCGATGACCGGAATGGTGACGGCCGCGCGAACCTCACGCGTGAGTTCCAGGTCGTAGCCACTGCGTCGTCCATCTTGGCGGATTGAGGTGAGCAGAATCTCCCCCGCCCCGCACTCGGCGGCGCGCACTGCCCAGGGCACCGTCGCCACCTCGGTGGCGACGCGCCCGCCGTGCGTGTGCACCACACCCTCGCCCGCGTCGATCGCGACGACGACGGCCTGGGAACCGA
>JANWIR010000010.1 GCA_025449805.1 Acidimicrobiales bacterium
CGGTTCCTCACTTGCGCACTTGTCGGTCGCGTTCGGGCAACGGGTCCGGAAGCGACAGCCACTGGGTGGATTGAGGGGACTCGGGGGCTCACCTTCCAAGACGTCACCGTGAATCGGTGAGTCGACGTCGGCTTCCAGCGCGGCGCCGAGGAGAAACTTGGTGTAGGGGTGTTCGGGATCTTCGTAGAGCGTGTCGGAGGGCCCGATTTCGCAGATTTTGCCGAGGTACATGACGGCGACGCGGTCACTCACGTTCTTCACCACGGCCAGGTCGTGGGCGATGAAGAGCAGCGTGAGTCCGTACTCGTGTTTGAGATCCTCGAGCAGGTTCAAAATCTGGGCCTGGACCGACACGTCCAGGGCCGATACCATCTCGTCGCAGATCAATAACTTGGGCCGCATCGCGAGTGAGCGGGCGATCGAGATGCGCTGACACTGTCCTCCGGAGAACTGGCGTGCGTAGCGATTGCCGTAGACCAGCGGGTCGATCCCCACCTTGCTCAAGAGATCTTGGACCAGCCGTTCACGCTCGTCACCGGTCACTGATTTCCAGCAATCGAGGGGCTCAGCGACAATGTCCTTCACTCGTCGGCGCGGGTTGAGCGAACTAATGGGGTCCTGAAAGATCATCTGTAGGCGCGTGCGCAATTGCCGTAGGGATCGCCCCTTTTCGGCAGTGATGTCGCGCCCTTCGAGTTCGACGGTGCCGCCGGTGGGCTCCACGATGCGCATGATGGCCTTACCGGTCGTCGACTTGCCGCAGCCCGACTCGCCCACGAGGCCGAGCGTCTCGCCCTCGTAGACCTCGAAACTGATGCCGGCGACCGCGGAGACGGGGTGACGCTTGGTACCAAAGGTGACGCTCAGGTCGCGCACCTTCAACAGTGGCGTACGGGGGTCGCTCACGACACTCCTCGGGTGGTGGGTAGGGGGTTCCAGCACGCGTAGGCGTGTCCGGGACTTTCGGTGACGGTGAGTTCGGGACGTTCGCGGTGGCAGCGCTCGGTGGCGTACGCGCATCGTGGCGCAAAGGCGCAACCGGCGGTCAACTTCATCAAGTTGGGTGGACGACCGGGAATCGCTTGAAGGCGGGTGTGCGAGCGATTGGCCACCTTGGGCGAACTCTCTAAGAGCGCGCGCGTGTAGGGCATGCGGTGGTGTTGAAAGACGTCACGGGTCGAACCCGTCTCCACAATTCGACCGGCGTACATCACGATGATGCGCGAGGTTCTGGTCGCCACAACCCCGAGGTCGTGGGTTACCAAAATGACCGACATCTGCATCTGTGATTTGAGACGATCGAGCAAGTTCAAGATCTGCGCCTGAATCGTGACGTCGAGACCGGTCGTCGGTTCGTCGGCCATCAATAATTTGGGTGAGCAGGCAAGGGCGGTGGCAATAACGACTCGCTGGCGCATGCCGCCCGAGAGTTGACCGGGGTAGGCGCGGTAGCGCTCCACGGGCGACGGGATGCCGACGAGTTCGAGGAGTTCGATCGCGCGCGCCTTGGCGGCGACCTTGTCCATTCCCAAACGAACGCGTAGCACCTCGTCGATCTGCTTACCGATGCGCATCACGGGGTTGAGCGAGGTCATCGGGTCTTGAAAGACCATGGCCACCTCAGTGCCCCAAATACTGCGCTTGGCCTCTTCACTGGCGCCGACAACCTCAAAGCCGTTGAGGCGCGCCGAACCGCTCACCGTCACGTTCGTGCGGGGCTGGAGCCCCATGATTGTCCGCGACAGTACGGTCTTGCCTGATCCCGATTCGCCCACAATGCCGAGCGTCTCGTTTTGATCGAGATCGAAGGAAACACCGCCCACGGCCGGAAGGGGTCCGCCGGCGGTGGCGAAGGTGGTGGCGAGGTCGCGGACCTCGAGTAGGCGTTCGCTCACAGCTTCACCTCCGTCACGTCGAAGTGGCTCCGCAAGCGATCGCCAATGAAGTTCAAGCAGAGCAAGAACAGACACATGGCCAGTGAGGGAAAGATCACCAACCAGGGGTTTTGCGCGAGCACGGTGCGACTTTCGTTAATCATGTTGCCCCACGAGGGCGTAGGTGGATTCACGGAAAGGCCCAAAAAGGCCAGCGCCCCCTCGAGCGTGATTACTGTCGCGATGCCAATCAAGAGGAACGAGACGCCAATGGGCGCCACGTTGGGCAGTAACTCCTTTAAGAGAATTCGCGTGTCGGTGGCACCTTGGATTCTCGCCGCGACAACGTAGTCCTTGGTCGCGATGCCCATGGTGGCGGTGCGAATAACGCGATAGACCAGCGGTACTGACGCGAGGCCAATAACGACAATGATCTTGACCAACGCGCGCGGCGTCCAAAAGGAGAGAACCGCGATGGTCGCGATAATGGCCGGGAAGGCCAAGAGGACGTACATGAAGGTCGTGAAGATTCCGTCAAAACGCCCACGCCGATAGGCCGCCAACATTCCCAGTGGCGCCCCGAGACCAAAGCCAATCAGCATCGCACCGACGCCCACCGCGAGCGACACTCGCGAGCCAAAGACGAGGCGGGAAAAGATGTCCCGGCCGAGGTCGTCGGTACCGAGCAGGTGATGAAGGCCCGGCCCGACGTTGATCGCTGAGTAGTTCTGATACAGCGGGTCGGGCAGCGGTAGGAAGTTTGCGCTGATCGCGCCCACAATGTTGAGCCCGACCCAGCCGACACAGACCCAGAACAAGACGCCGAGCGGGCGACTCTTTTCGGGGCGATCGATGAGCGTCAGTTCGTCCAGTTGGTCACTCACGGCTAATCCTTGGGTCGACGAGGTTAATGATGAAGTCGAATAGGAAATTGATCACGATGACGCCAACCGAGACCACCAAAACGATCCCTTGGACGAGGAGGTAGTCACTTTGGGCGATCGCGGCGATCAACGTGTAACCCAGTCCAGGAATGGCGAGCAAGTACTGCACGACGAAACCACTCGCGAGCAGACCACCAATGTTCACCCCCGCGGTACCGAGCAAGGCGACCGACGAGGGTCGAAAGGCGTGTCGCCACATGATGCGACGTGAACTGAGGCCCTTAGAGCGCGCCAGGGTTATGAACTCTTCTTGCAAAGTTGCGATGAGGTCACTGCGTAAGACGCGGTAGTACACGACGAAACTGGCGATCGCCAGGGTAAAGGCCGGCAACGCGAGCGACTCCAAATTGCCGAGCCAGTCGCTGGTGAGCGACACGTACGACGAAGGACCGGTGTGGGGAATCTGGAGTTTGATGGCGACCAACAAGACCAGCAGCACGATGATGATGAAGGGTGGAATCGACAGCAGCGTGAAGCTCGTCGCGCCGAGGACGCGGTCGAGGGGGCCGTCTGGTTTGCGGGCGCTGCGCATCGCGGCCGGAATCGCGGTCGCGAACGCGAGTATTTGACTCAGCACGATGAGTTCAAGATCAATGGGAAGCGCCGCGCGAATGGTGCCGGCGACGGACGTCTGGGAAATGAATGACGTGCCTAAGTTGCCGTGGACGACATTGCGCATCCAGATGAAGTACTGGTCCCAGATCGGTTTATTGAGTCCCAACTCCTTAAAGAGAATGGCCCGATTCTGGGGGCTGTCACCCGTGCCGAGGATGACGACGGCCGGGTCTCCCGGCAGCAGGTGAATGAGGTAGAAGGCGCCGACCGAGATCACGAAGACGATGCCCACGAGCATCACCACCCGCCGAGTCAGATAACGCGCCAAGGTTCCCCCTCCAAGACTTCCTAGGACACTAGCCAACCGTGATGGGCAACTCGTGGCGCGTCCTCACTTCGGCCGGGTGCGTCACTGGTCACAAGTAGCGTGGAATCGTGCAAAGAATTGCTCTGGCGGGCGGCATCGGGGCGGGTAAGAGCACCGTGTTGGCCCATCTCGCTTCGCGGGGCCATTTTGTACTCGACGCCGACGACGTGGCGCGTTTCGTGGTGGAGCCAGACCAACCGGCCTTCCGCGCGCTCGTCGACGCCTTTGGCTCGGCGATCCTGTCGGCGAGCCACGATATCGATCGCGCCTTTCTGGCGGCGGTGGTCTTTCACGACGCCACTGCGTTACGGCGTCTGAACGCCATCACTCACGGGCCCATTGGTGTGGAGTTGGTACGTCGCCTCAACGACGCGACGGGAGACGCCGCCTTCGTGGCGCTACCACTCTTTCGTGCGGAGCATCGAGCCTTGCTGTCGTTAGACGAAGTCTGGGCGGTCGTCAGCGATCCGTCGATCGCGCTACAACGTTTGATCACCGGGCGCCAGATGCACCCCGATGACGCCGCGGCGCGGCTCGGCGCTCAAATAACTAACGATCAACGAGTGGCGCTAGCCGACGTGACGCTGTGGAACAACGGGACCGTGGACGAACTGCACGCCCAGGTCGATGAACTGCTGATGCAGCGAGGTCTCGCGTGAACCTCTTCAAGGTCGAGTCACCGTTTTCCCCCGCTGGTGATCAGCCGACCGCAATTGCGGCACTGGCGCGCGGGGTCGATGATGGACTCCGGTACCAAACCTTGGAAGGGATCACGGGTAGTGGTAAAACCGCCACCATCGCGTGGTTGATTGAACGCGTGCAGCGACCAACACTGATCCTCGAACCAAACAAGTCGCTCGCGGCCCAATTGGCTTCGGAGCTGCGCGACATGTTGCCCAGCAATCGAGTGGAATTCTTCGTCTCGTACTACGACTACTACCAACCCGAAGCCTACATTCCTCGTACCGATACCTACATCGAAAAAGACAGTTCAGTGAACGAAGAAATCGACCGGCTTCGCCACGCGGCGACGTCGTCACTGTTGACGCACCGCGACACCGTCGTGGTGGCGTCGGTCTCGTGCATTTACGGCCTCGGTTCACCACTCGAGTACCGCGAGCGCATGTTGCCCCTCGAGGTTGGTCTGGCCATTGACAATCGCTCACTGTTACGGCGACTGGTGGAGATGCAGTACAACCGCAACGAACTCGTGCTCGAACGCGGCAGTTTTCGAATGAAGGGTGACACCCTCGAAATCCAGCCCGCCTATAGCAACGAAGCCGTACGCGTCTCCTTCTTTGGTGACGAGATTGAAGAGATTTCCTTCTTCAATCCGCTGACCCAGGAAAGTCGTGGCAAAGTCCACGAAGTTACACTCTTCGCCGCGTCGCACTACGCCACCAGTTCCGAAACCTTGCAGCGGGCCTGTCGATCGATCGAAGAGGAGCTGCAAGGACAGCTCGCGACGTTTCAGGCGCAAGGCAAACTGCTCGAGGCCCAACGACTTCGTTCTCGCACGGAGCACGATCTCGAGATGCTCGAACAGACCGGCATCTGTGCGGGTATCGAGAACTATTCGGCTCACCTCGATGGCCGTAAGCGTGGCGAGCGCCCCTACACGCTGCTCGATTATTTCCCGAGCGATTTTCTGGTGGTTATCGACGAGTCCCACGTTGCGGTGCCCCAGGTGCGTGGCCAGTTCGCGGGTGACAAGTCGCGCAAGGAAACGCTCGTCGAACACGGCTTTCGCCTACCGAGTGCACTCGACAATCGACCATTGAATTTTGAAGAGTTCATTGACCTGGTACCCCAAATCGTTTTCGTGTCCGCGACGCCCGGACCCTACGAAGAGGAGCACTCCGACCAAGTCGTCGAGCAGGTCATTCGTCCGACCGGTCTTCTCGATCCCGAGGTACTCGTAGTGCCGACCAAGGATCAAATTGACGATCTCCGAGGACGTCTCGACACGGTGATCGCGCGCGGTGAGCGAGCTTTGATTACGACGCTCACCAAGAAGATGGCCGAGGACTTGACCACGTTCTTGACGAAGGCCGGCTACCGCGTGCAGTACCTGCACAGTGATATCGACACAATTCAACGCATCGAGATTCTTCGCTCGCTCCGACTCGGCGAATTCGACGTCCTCGTCGGGATCAACCTTTTACGCGAAGGGTTGGATCTTCCTGAAGTGTCGCTCGTGGCCATCCTCGACGCGGATAAGGAAGGATTCCTGCGCTCGCGCAGCGCGCTGATCCAAACCATCGGTCGTGCGGCGCGCAACTCCAACGGCTTGGCCGTGCTCTACGCCGATCGCGTCACCGATTCGATGCGACAAGCGCTCTCGTTGACCGAGCGCCGTCGACAGGCTCAAATTGCCTACAACACCGAGCACGGCATCGAGCCGAGGACCGTGATGAAAAACGTCGCCGACATCTTGGGCCGCTTGCGCAGCGAATCGGCGCCGGTGCCCCACGACAAGGTGCACGGTATTGCGTCGCTGGAGGGGGTGTGGCCCGACGATCTCAGCCAAGAGATCGCGCGCGTGGAAAAGGCCATGTTGCTCGCGGCGGACGACCTGCGCTTCGAGGAGGCCGCGGCGTTGCGCGATCTGCTCCACACCTTGCAACAGCACGCCCTCGACGGTGCCGTCGAGCCGGTTTCCCTGGATTAACCGGTAGATTTCCCGTATGTCAACGTCGATTCGTGTGCAGGGTGCACGAGTGCACAACCTCAAGAACCTCTCGGTAGAGATACCGCGTGATCGACTGGTCGTGTTCACCGGACTGTCGGGTTCGGGAAAGTCGTCCCTCGCCTTCGACACGATCTACGCCGAGGGTCAGCGACGATACGTCGAAAGTCTTTCGGCCTACGCCCGTCAATTCTTGGGCCAGATGGATAAGCCCGACGTTGACTTCATCGAGGGCCTCTCACCCGCGATCTCCATTGATCAAAAAACGGCGTCGCGTAACCCACGATCCACCGTCGGCACGATCACCGAAGTTCACGACTACCTTCGCCTACTTTTCGCGCGCGTGGGCGTGCAGCACTGTCCCAAATGCGGCAAGCCCGTCTCACGCCAAACACCCCAACAGATTGTCGATCAGGTTCTCACGCGCAAGGACGGCGAACGATTCATGGTGCTGGCCACGGTGGTTGATGGTCGCAAGGGTGAGTACTCCACATTGCTGAATGAACTCGTTGGACAGGGATTTTCTCGCGCGCGCGTCGACGGCACCGTCATTGAACTCGCCGAGCGTGACGACGTGAACTTGGCCCGTTACGAGCAACACTCCATCGACGTCGTCCTCGATCGTTTGACCGTCCGGTCGTCCAATCGCCAGCGCCTCACCGAATCGGTCGAGGCCGCGCTCAAACTCACCAAGGGCACGGTGGTGTTTCATTTTCTCGACACTGACGAAGAGGTCAAGTTCTCGGAGAAGATGGCCTGTACCGAATGTGGATTGTCCTTTAGTGAATTGGCGCCACGCGATTTCTCTTTTAACTCGCCCTACGGCGCCTGCCCGACCTGTACTGGTCTCGGGACGCGTTTTGAGGTCGACCCGGAACTCGTCGTGCCCGACCCCGCCCTTTCCTTGAGCGAAGGCGCACTCGCGCCTTGGAGCGGTGCGCGCTTTAAGTACTTCGAACGGCTCATTGGTGGCATTGCCGACATGGGTGGATTCAGTGTCGACACGCCCTGGAACAAGTTGCGCGCCAAGGACCGCAAGCTGATCCTGTACGGGGTGGAGAAAAAGTCCGTACCGGTCAAGTATCGCAACCGTTACGGACGCGTGCGCACGTACGAGACGTCGTACAACGGCATTGTCGAGTGGTTAGAGCGAAAGCGTAACGAGGCCGACGGTGACTGGTCGCGCGAGCAGGCCGAGCAGTTCATGCGCGAGGTTGAATGCACCGTCTGTAAGGGCCGACGACTTCGTCCCGAGGTGCTGGCGGTCAAGGTCCACGGTCGCGACATCGCCGAGGTCTCGTCAATGACCATTGACGAGACCATTGCGTTTTTCCGGTCCTTAAAGCTCACCAAACGCGAAGAGTCGATCGCCCACCAGGTTATTAAGGAGATCGTCGAACGCTTGACGTTCCTGATAGACGTCGGACTCGATTACTTGACCCTGAGTCGAGCCTCGGCGACCCTGTCGGGGGGCGAAGCCCAGCGCATCCGCTTGGCAAGCCAAATCGGGAGTTACCTCGTGGGCGTGCTCTACGTGCTCGATGAGCCGTCCATTGGCTTACACCAACGTGACAACCGGCGTCTCATCACCACGCTCGAGCGTTTGCGCGACCTGGGTAACTCGGTGATTGTCGTTGAGCACGATGAGGAGACCATCCGTCTGGCGGATTTCATTGTCGATATCGGGCCCGGGGCGGGGGAGTTCGGTGGCCAGGTGGTGCACGCCGGCGACTACGCCTCGTTGCTGGCGAATACTGAATCGTTGACCGGTCAATACCTCTCGGGTCGGCGCAGCATCGCGGTGCCCGAGCAACGTCGACTCGGCGACGGCAAGACCATTACGGTCAAGGGCGCGCGCGCGAACAATCTGCAGAATGTCGACGTCGAGATTCCTCTCGGCACGTTCGTCGCCGTGACCGGCGTGTCGGGGTCGGGTAAATCGTCACTCATTAATGGCATCTTGCTCGCCTCTCTCGAGCGACAGATCAATCGGGCGAAGACCGTGGTGCTGGCCCACGACCGAATCAACGGCGTTGGCAACATCGACAAGGTCGTCGCGGTCGACCAGCAACCCATCGGGCGTACGCCACGCTCGAACCCGGCTACGTACACGGGGATGTTTGACAAGATTCGTAAGCTCTTCGCGGAAACCCAGGAAGCCAAGGTTCGTGGTTACCAACAGGGTCGCTTCTCGTTCAACGTCAAGGGTGGTCGTTGCGAAACCTGTGCCGGTGACGGGACCATCAAGATTGAGATGCACTTTCTCCCCGACGTCTACGTGAACTGCGAAGTCTGCGACGGCGCGCGCTACAACCGCGAAACCTTGGAGATTACCTATCGAGGTAAGTCAATTAGTGACGTGTTGAATATGCCGGTTAACGAGGCGCTGACCTTTTTCGAACGTCAACCCTCAATCCTGCGCCACGTCCAAAGTCTCGCCGACGTCGGACTGGGATACGTGCGTTTGGGGCAACCGGCACCAACGCTGTCGGGCGGCGAAGCCCAGCGCGTAAAACTCGCCACGGAACTCGCCAGGCGCCCGACGGGCCACACCTTCTACGTCCTCGATGAGCCAACGACGGGACTGCACTTCGAAGACGTCGCGCGTCTACTCGAGGTGCTGCACCGGCTCGTCGATCAGGGCAACACCGTCTTGGTTATCGAACACAATCTCGACGTGGTGAAGACCGCGGACTGGATTCTCGACCTCGGACCCGAAGGAGGGCGGCGCGGTGGGCGATTGGTGGGCGAGGGCACGCCCGAACAGATCGCCAAGCTCGACACGGCGACCGGCACGGTGCTGCGAGAGGCTCTCGCCGCGTCGAACCGGCACTAATGTTCCCCAAACCCACCGGCATTCCTCAACGGAGCGGCTGTTACCTCTTCCGCAATAGTCGCGGCGTCGTGATCTACGTGGGCAAGGCGCGCTCGTTGCGTCAACGACTCTCGAGCTACTTCCAACGCCCCGAGGGTCTAACGCAAAAGACCCAGCTCCTCATGCTGGACGCAACCTCGGTTGAGTGGATCGTCACCCCGAGCGAACTCGACGCGCTGGTGCTGGAAAACGAACTCATCAAAGAGAATCAGCCGCGCTACAACCTTCGCCTAAAAGACGACAAGACCTTTCCCTACGTCGCGATTGACGCGCGCACGCCGTTTCCCGCGCCGTACACGACGCGCGGCACGCACCACAAGGGCGTGCGCTACTTCGGACCATTCGTCGACGTGCGTGCCCTACGCGTGACCATCGACGAACTCTTGTACGCCTTCCCGCTTCGTACGTGCACCAAGCACAAGTTCCAGTACCAAGCACGTCTGCAGCGGCCCTGCCTGCTCTACGACATTGGCAAGTGTGCGGGGCCCTGCGTAGGTGCCGTGGATGAGACGCAGTACCAGGGACTCGTGCAGTCGTGGGCCCGCTTCTTCGAAGGTGACGTCAAACCGTTGCGTGATTTGCTCAACGAACAGATGAAAGCAGCCGCCGCGAAGAAGCACTACGAGGCAGCGGCGAAAGCGCGCGACGGACTGGCCGCGCTCGAACGCGCCGCGGCCAGCCAACACGTTGTGCTCGATGACTACTCGAATCTCGACGTGATCGCGGTCGCGAGTGAGGGCTCACGTGCCGCGGTCGTGCGGTTCCGGGTGCGTTTCGGCCGCGTCATCGGTCGGAGCGTCCACTTAGTCGATCGATCAATGGACGAAGACGACAAGGAAATTGTTGAAAGTGTCTTGACCGAGATGTACCTCGACGCGGCGTCGGTCCCCGAGGAAGTGGTCGTCACGTCGAGCGACGTCGCGAACCCTCTGGTCGCGGCCTACTTGCGTGAGCTGCGCGGCAAGAAGGTCCGCGTCGCTGCGCCCCAACGTGGTAAACGTCGCAGGGTCGTGGAGATGGCGCGCGTCGACGCCAAGGCGGTCATTGACCGCGACTCGCTCCGTCGACAAAGCGATCACAACGTCCGTTCGCGGGCCCTGCAAGAGCTCGGCGAGGCGTTGGGTTTGGCGGAGCCGCCCTATCGAATCGAGTGCTTCGACATGAGTCACCTACAGGGCACGAACTACGTCGGCTCGATGGTGGTCATGGAAGACGGCCTCGCACTCAAGAGTGAGTACCGGCACTTCAACGTCAAAGAGATTCTGGGTAATGACGACGCGGGCGCAATGGAAGAGGTGGTGCGACGGCGCCTGAGTCACTGGCACGACGAACAGTCCGGGTCAAAGTTTCGTCGACCGGACCTGATCATCATCGACGGCGGGCTGCCGCAACTGCACGCCGCGCAAAAGGCCGCGCACGCCCTGGGACTGGAGCACGACGTTGAACTCGTGGCTCTCGCGAAACGCGAGGAGCTGCTGTACCGGCCCGGTTCAAGTACGCCAATTGCCCTCGAACGGGGATCGGAAGCGCTCTACCTCGTCCAACGCGTCCGGGACGAAGCGCACCGGTTCGCGATTACATTTCACCGCTCGAAGCGAGGTAAATCCATGGTGGCGTCGTCGCTCGAGGGTGTCAGTGGACTCGGACCGGCTCGACGCGAGCGCCTGCTCGAACGATTTGGCTCGCTCGACGCACTGCGTCACGCGACGTTTGAAGAGCTCGACGCGCTGGCCTGGCTCCCGAGTGACGTCGCGCGCAGGCTCTACGATCACTTACGGGCGCCGACGGCGCCCCGTCCAGCGAGGGAGAGTTCGCACCATGAGTGAGGTCCTCTTAGTCACCGGCATGTCCGGCGCGGGACGCTCAACGGTGTCGGCGGCGCTCGAGGACCTTGGCTGGTTCGTCATTGACAATCTGCCCCTCGAACTCGTCGTTCGCGTGAGTGAACTGGCCGCGTCGGGCGCCCTCGAGTTCAAAGGCGTGGCCTTCATCGTCGGCCGGTCCGGACGGGTACAACCGGACGCGTTGCTCGCGGTTGAACGCGAGTTGCAGCAACACCACGAGAGTGCCAAGATCCTCTTTCTCGACGCGTCCGATGAAGTCCTCATTCACCGTTACGAGGGCAACCGCCGTCGACACCCCTTTCCCGCGCCCACGTTGGCCGATTCGATCAAGGGCGAGCGCGCGCGCCTCCAATCAATCCGCGACGCCGCCGACGTGGTCTTCGACACCGGCTCGCTCAACACGAACCAACTCCGTCGACGGATAGTCGAAACCTTCTCCGACGTCTCCTCGGGGGAGACAATGCGCGTTGCGTTGGTCTCCTTTGGCTACTCCTACGGGATACCGCGTGACGTCGACCTCGTCTTTGACTGTCGCTTTCTGCCGAATCCGCACTGGGACGAGGACCTGCGACCCTTGACGGGTCTTGATGAGCCGGTGTCCGAGTTTGTCTTAAGTCAAGAACCCGCCCAACACTTTCTGCGCGACGTGAGCAATCTTTTGGCGTGGCAGATTCCCGCCTTCGCCGCCGAGGGTAAGTCGTATCTCTCCATCGCGATTGGTTGCACGGGTGGCCGCCATCGTTCCGTCGCGGTCGCCGAAGAACTTCGCCGACGTCTCGGTGTCGAAAACGCCGTGTTTCACCGCGACGTCTCACGATGAAGCTCGTCGCGGTTGGGGGCGGCCACGGTACCGCCGTCTCGCTACGCGCCTTGCGGCGATTGAGCGATGACGTGACGGGCGTCGTGTCGGTGGCCGACGACGGCGGGTCCACCGGACGACTTCGCGCGTTGTTAAACGTCGCTGCCGTGGGGGATCTTCGAAAGTGTCTCGGCGCCCTCGCTGATCCCGAAAATCCCTTGACCGCGTCGCTCGAACATCGCTTTCACGTCGGGGAACTCGACGGACACGCCGTGGGCAATCTGCTCTTAGTCGGGCTACTCGACGCGACGGGCAACCTCGAAGAGTCGGTGCGGGCGGTCGCCCAGGTGCTCGGCGTTACGGGCGCGATTCTCCCGGCGAGCTGCGAGGGGGTCGTGTTGACCGCGACGACCGAGGAGGGCTCGTCGCGAGGTCAAAGTGAAGTGGCGCGGTCGTCGTCAATTCGCCGTCTGCACCTCGAACCGGCCAACGCGGCCGCACCGATTGAGGCCGTCGAAACGATTGAGCGCGCCGACGCGGTCGTGATTGGCCCCGGATCGCTGTTCACGAGCGTGCTGGCTGCCTGCATCGTCCCGGGCATTACCCAAGCCCTCGCCGGCACCCGGGCTCGCAAGATTTACGTCGCGAACTTGCGTGCGCAGGTTCCCGAAACCGAGGGTTTTTCGCTCCAGGACCACCTTGACGCCCTCGCCGCACACGGGGTGGTGCCCGACGTGGTGCTGGTGGATGCGTATGGCGACTTCGCCGCACAGTCCTGCTCACTCACGACGCGGGTGCGGCCGCTGACCGACCGCAATCGACTAGTGCACGATGTGACAAAATTATCCGACGCCATCGGTCTCGAGTTGCCTCGGGACTGATAACGAAACTCGAGGAGAACGCGTGAGCACCAGAATTGCCATTAACGGATTCGGCCGTATTGGTCGCAATTTTCTTCGTGCCGCACTCAACAACCCCGAACTCGAAATCGTCGCGGTGAACGACTTGACCTCGTCAGCGACGAACGCGCATCTGCTCAAGCATGACTCCACCCAGGGACCACTAAATGTCCCGGTGTCGGTAAGCGCCGACGGCATCGTGGTCGGTGAGCGACTGATCAAGGACTTCGCGGAACGCAGCCCCGCGGCGTTGCCCTGGGGTGAACTCGACGTTGACGTCGTCATCGAGTCCACGGGGCTCTTCACGAGTCGCGAGTCGGCGGGCCAGCACCTGGACGCCGGCGCCAAAAAAGTCATCATTTCGGCACCCGCGACCGACGCCGACGCGACGTTCGTCATGGGCGTGAACGATGACACGTACGATCCGCAGCGTCACCACGTGATCTCGAACGCGTCGTGCACGACAAACTGCTTCGTACCGATGGTCAAAGTTCTCGACGACGCGTTTGGCATAGAGGGCGGCCTCATGACCACCGTGCACGCCTACACCAACGACCAGAATCTTCTCGACCTCGCCCACAAGGATCTACGTCGCGCCCGCGCCGCCGCGATCAACATTGTGCCCTCCTCGACGGGCGCCGCTCGCGCGACCAGCCTGGTGCTGTCGGCGATGAAGGGACGGCTCGATGGAACGTCGCTGCGGGTACCCGTTCCGGCGGGGAGTATTACCGACTTCACGGCCGTGGTGCGAGCAACGAGCGTCGAGGACGTCAACGTGGCGTTTCTCGAAGCCTCGAAGGGGCGTCTTGCGGGCGTGCTGGTCTACACCGATGAACCCATTGTGTCGTCGGACATCGTGGGGAGTGCGGCGTCGTGCACGTTCGACGCCGAGATGACCATGGTGCAAAAGCTAGATAACGATCGCTCCCTGGTCAAGGTCTTTGGCTGGTACGACAATGAGTGGGGCTACTCGAACCGTCTCGTTGATTTGGCCACGCTGGTCGGTCGTCGATAGGACGTGCGCTCGGCCTTACCTTCTCACGAGCGTTGGGGCCGTCTCGACGGCAAACGTGTTCTTGTACGAGCGGATTTGAACACGCCGGTGGCCCCGGTTGACGGAACGCTGCACGTCAGCGACGATTTTCGAATTCGCGCTACGGTGCCGTTGCTCCAGGACCTGCTCGATCGCGGCGGCGAAGTCGTGGTCTGCACGCACTTTGGCCGTCCCCACGGTCAAGTGGTTGACCAGTACAGGGTCGCGCCCGTGCGCCAGCGTCTTGACGAACTATGCCCCGGAGTCACGTTGCTGGAGAATCTTCGATTCTCACCCGGGGAAGAAGCGAACGAGTACGACTTTGGCGCCGCGTTAATTGACGGCTTCGACTATTACGTGAATGAAGCCTTTGGTGCGTCGCATCGCGCGCACGCCTCCATTATGGTTCCCCCAATGCTCGTGCCCAGCGCCGCGGGACCGAACGTGCGTCGCGAGACGGAGATGATTCTCACAGCGCTCGAGGCGCCGACGCGACCATTCGTGGCGATCGTCGGCGGCGCCAAAGTGAAAGACAAGTTGGCGCTCGTGAAAGTCCTCGCCGAAAAGGCCGACACCGTGATCGTGGGTGGGGGAATGGCCTACACGTTCGCGGTCGCCGAGGGCCGCACCATTGGCGGTTCGCTGTTCGACGCGAGCTTCGTTGAGGAGTGCGCGTCGCTCTTGGCGTCGGGGCGCGTCGTGATTCCCCACGACGCGCGGGGTCTCCGGCGCGACCAAGCCTTCGGCAGTGGTGGCTCAGATCCGGTTCTTGAATTCGGCGCCGATATTCCTGAAGACGCGATGGGCCTGGACGTGGGACCACGGAGCGTCGCGCAGTTCGCCGACGTCATCGCCCGCGCCGGCACCATTTTGTGGAACGGGCCCATGGGCGTCTTCGAAGATCCGCGCTTCGCGGCGGGCACCGAAGCAGTCGCGCGCGCTGTGGCGGCCTCGTCGGCGACGTCCATCGTTGGTGGTGGTGACTCCGTCGCGGCCCTCGGCAGCTTCGGATTGCAAGATGAGGTGAGCTTTGTCTCCACGGGCGGCGGTGCTTCGTTGGAGTTAGTACAGTTCGGCGATCTACCCGGTCTGCGGGCCCTCCGAGAAAGTAAGTGGAACGTATGAGTGACGCGCGAGGCTTGGTTGTTGGCAACTGGAAAATGAACCTCGACTTCGTCGAAGCGGTGCACCTGATCCAACAGATTGGTGTCGTGCTGCGACACCAGCCCGTCGGCCACACCGACGTGGTGGTCGCGCCACCTTTCGTCGATCTACGGAGTGTTTCGTCAGTGCTCGAAGCGGACCGCGTACCCGTGACCATGGCTGCGCAGCACGTGAACGCGTACGACGCAGGGGCTCACACCGGTGAGATTTCCCTGGCGCAGTTGACGCGCCTGGGCGTGACGCAAGTGATTGTCGGTCACTCGGAGCGCCGAACGCTCTACGCGATGAGTGACGACGTGGTGCGCGCCACGCTGCTCACCGTAGTGCGCGGGGGTCTGCGCGCGATTCTTTGCGTCGGTGAGGATCTCGAGGTACGAAACGCGATGGAGCACGATGCGTTCGTTGCCGGTCAGTTGCGGCACGCGCTCGAGCCCTTGACACCCGTGCAGCGTTCCCTGGTGACCATTGCTTACGAGCCACGGTGGGCTATCGGCACTGGGCGCAGCGCCACCTCCGACGAGGTGCGCGCGATAAGCGCCCACGTGCGCTTGGTGGCCACGGAATTAGGAATGGAAGGGGCGCCGTTGCTCTACGGCGGATCGGTGTCGCCCGAGAACGCCGCGGAACTGATTGGCCAAGGCGTCAACGGGTTTCTGGTGGGCGGGGCCAGTTTGAAGGCCGATTCGTTCCTTGCGATCGTTCGGGCTGTCGACGACTGCTACGCTGAACTGCGCTAATCGGAGGTTTTTTCAATGCTCACCTGGACCATCATCGTGATTGAGTCCCTCTCCGTCGTCAGTTTGATTTTCCTCGTCCTGTTGCACTCGGGGCGCGGTGGCGGCATTTCGGACCTCATGGGTGGATCGCTCGGGTCGGTCGCCTCGGGCTCCACGGTTGCTGAGAAGAATCTCGACCGAATTACCATCGCCGTGGCCCTCGTGTTCACGTTCGCGACGCTTTCGCTCGACCTGCGCCTGCAGTAGGGCAGTGGCACACTGGCGTAGTTTGCTGCGGTACCTCTCGATTGCCGCGCTCACACTCGTCACGCTGGTCACCCCGCTCACCATTTCGAGTGCCGCACCGTCGGTGAACGAAAACGCGCGCACGATCGTACTCTCCTTGCCCGGTCCGATAGATGGCTGCAATTTCTTGGACACGACAACGGGAAGTAGTTCGAGTGCGATCTTGGACCTCGTACGTCCGTCCGCTTTCCAGACCTCACCGACGGGCGTCTTGATCGGTGAAGGCGGGGCGATAACGTCGACGGAACTCACGTCCCTGGCGCCCCAGACCGTGCGTTACACCTTGGCTCAGGGCCTGCACTGGAGCAACGGCGCGCTCTTCACGGGTCGCGATCTCGTGGCGTGGTGGCAGCGTGCACGACTACTCGCGAGTATTCGTTCCGACGGCTATCGCGCCATCAAATCGTTACGTGTCTCCAAGGACGGACTCGTCGTGACCGCCACGTTTGCCACGGATTACGCCGACTGGGCCACGCTCTTTCGTGACGTCGAAGAGCGTGGCGTGGCCGGAGGATGCGCGATAACGAAACTTGTGCGCGACCCCTCTCTCGGTCCGTACCTCGTACAAAGCGCCACGCCCACGCGGGTAGTGCTCACGATGAATCGCGCCTGGCCCCTCGACACCAATCGCTTTGGTCGTGTAGTCGTCACGACGAATTCGACCCCCTCGACCAAGGGCCACGGGACCTTCGCCGGTTATTCGCTCGTGGTGTCCAAACCGGACGTAGAAGCCTTGAGCTCGTACCCCTCGCTGTCGAGTCGCATTGGTACCTCGAGCGACGTTGAGGAACTGACCTTCGCCCCTCGCGGCAACGTCACCCGACGACTCTTGCTTCGTAAGGCACTGAGCTGGTCGCTCGATCGCCAGGCAATGATTAACACGCTGTGGGGAAGTGTGACTTTTTCACCATCGGTCGCCCAGTCGTCGCTCTTCTCACAAGGTCAGAATGCCTACCCCGGATTCGGTGGGGTCGGCCCGGGGGCTCAGACGACCACCACGACCACCACTCCCACGGCGACGACGAATGGACTCGGCGACTGCTACACGTGCGCCGTGCAGGAACTGCGGATTGCGGGCTACCAACACCATTCGACGGGCTGGTATGACGCCCACGGTCGGAGGTTGACGCTGCGCGTCGGTGTCGGTCCACGCTCGTTGGATCACGCGGTGGCCCGTCTGGCCCTCGCGCGTTGGCGGCGACTCGGCGTGCCGGCGACGTTGACAACGTTTTTGGACGAAGCAAGTGCCGCCACTGCGGCGTCAACAAACGTGGTGGACGTTGCTATTTTTAGTCGGCCCACGACCACTGCTCCGTCAACCACGGCGCGATCGTGGAGCGGGCCGGCCTACCCCGATAGTTTTCCCAGTGGCGTGCGAATGGCCGCTGTCACGACGCTGTACGACAAGGCCATCGCCAATTTCAATCCAGTGACCGCGAACGTGACGTGGCTGCGCTTGGACCAAATTCTCCTCAACGCATTCTGGGTGCGCCCACTTTTTACGATGCCGTCACTCCAGTCCTGGACATCAACCCTTTCATCGATTCAGGGAAGTTCACTCGTAACCGGATTCGTTGATCAGTTGCCAACTTGGACGATTCTTCCACTTTCAAATCCGTAATTGTCACACGCTCGGGTCGGCTAAACTCAATATCTGCGTCGGAGTGGCGGAATAGGCAGACGCGCCAGCTTGAGGGGCTGGTGCCCTTAGGGGCGTGTGGGTTCAAGTCCCGTCTCCGACACCACAGGTCTGCTACCACCGTTCAGACCGACCTCTTCAAGAGTCACGAGAATTGGCGGCGCTCCCGTCACCGGCACCGTCAGGTGGACGGGAAAGAAGCGCACCGCATCGCGTCTTCATTCGAGGAAGCAGACCAATCCCTGAGGGGCCAGCGACGTCTACGGTATGACACACTGATTCATGACCGTGTTCCGACGAGTTCTTCTCGAGTTCGTTCTAATCGGGCTTAGCGTTGCCGTTTCGACTCCGTCAATCGCGTCGACGAATGGCAGGGCCGTTTCGTGGGCCTCTCTGGGAGTAGTCCGGCCCGTGCTCGTCCAGCCCTCCGGTTGGGGAAGCCCAATTGCCGCACAGCCCAAATCCTCGCGCTTTGGATGGTGCACCCCGAAGGGAGTAGAGATTTCTTTGGGCGAAGGGCGGTTAGCTCTCGTCTCGGACAGCTCCGTGGAACATTTGCTCAAAAGCGCTCATCTTGCACTCTCTGGCCCGCCCGGAAGTTCGAGGGGGGTCGCCGCGTGCGAGGCCGTTGCCCTGGACCCGAGTCATCAAAAGACCGTATACGTGGGGTTCCAAGCAAGCATTGGTGGGGAAATTCCTCCATCCTTTGAAGTTGCTGTGGTGACATCCAACATGGGCAGGAGTTGGCGGTTCGTACCATCGCCGAAGGGTTACGGGCGAACGGACTTCTCCGGTTTCGTCGAGCGTCCGAGCGGCGTCGAAATGCTCTACTCTCCCAACTATTTCTTCCCAATGAAATCGGGTCAGTCGGCCGCTTTCGTCGCCGCGACATCGTCAACTGGTGGGCGTTCCTGGACAGATGTTGGTCTCAACTGTCCCGCTGGTGGACCCTGTGTGATTTTTGGCCCCGAGGCTCCCCAAGGAGCATGTGGGATGTCGGAGTGGCAACAGTCCGTACTCGAGGGTGCCACCTATGAATACCGAGGTGCAACGCGGTGGCGCAGCGCCGGTGTCGTCAGTTCGGTGAACCAGTGCAGCAGCCAGCAACTTATCGATACAACTTCTGGCAACGAGTTCCTCGTTGATCGCAGCAGGTCATCCCCCCTCCTTTACACCCATGACGGAACGTACTGGATCGCAGTGTCGCTCCCAAAAATGGACGGAGCACCAGTCGGAGGGAGATTCGCCCCCTTTGGGGAAGTAATGACGCTGGCCGCGGATGGTGTCCTGGTCGCCGTTGCCGGCTCTCCCTCGGCGACAGCCGAGCATCTTGAGATCCTGCAAGCGGGATCGACCAAGTGGTGTACCACGAGTGCCGAGTTGCCTGTGGCGACTCGGCAAGACCCCGTTGCCGCCATTCAGTCAAGCGAGTCAGCATTGGTGGTGTCTTTTCTTACACCGATTCCGACTTCTGGCGGCACCAGGGCTATGGCTTTAAGTTTTCCACTCTCAACGTTGCGATGTCGAAAATGATTTCGGGGGTCAGCATCAGCCTCCAGTGCTCGGTTGCAGAACTGTCGCGTCGGGTCTCCGACACGATTTTGTACAAAACAGAGACAGATGTTGTACAATCTGCGTATGAGCAAAATCTCGGTCAGCAAGGCACGTGAAAAACTCTCCGAGGTCGTGGAGATGTCGAAGTCAGAG
>JANWIR010000011.1 GCA_025449805.1 Acidimicrobiales bacterium
AGTGACGAGGTGTCGTACTTGTCAAAGTTCGGCGACTCCATGAGGTCCCAGGACTGCGTGGGCACGCCCACGAAGGCGGTGACGCGGTGGCGCTCGATAAGTTCGAGCGCGCGATCAGGCTCCCAGCGGTACATCATCACCAGCTTGAAGTGCCACGAGAAGCACGACAGCATCACCGGCACGCAGCCGGTCACGTGAAAGAGCGGTACGATCAAGATGAAACACGGCGCGAGACCACTGCCGGTCTCACCCGGTTCACGGCGCGCGGCCTGGAGCGCACCATTGCAGGCGTAGGCCATGATGGCCTGACTCACCGCCCCGTTCGTGGAGACCGCTCCCTTAGGAAAGCCGGTCGTGCCCGAAGTGTAGAGAATCGTCGCGTCGTCATCGGGGTCGATCTCGACGTCGGGCATCGCCGCGCCCTCGACCAAAACGTCGCGCCAGTGGCGCACACCCTCGGCGTAGCTCGCGTCGTCGTGCAGTCGCACGCCAATCAACGTGACGCCGGCCTTGGCGCAGGGCGCGCTCGCGCGCTGCACGCGTTCGTGGTCACCGATGAGCACTTTTAAGCCCGCGTCATTTACCGCGTAGTCGATCTCGGCCTCGGTCCACCACGCGTTGAGCGACACCGAGATCGCGCCAATGGAGGTAATCGCCGCGAAGGAGATTATCCACTCGGGGTAGTTACGCATCGCGACGCCCACGCGGTCACCCTTGGTAACGCCGAGGTCGTGGACGAGCGCGTACGCCAACGCGTCGACCTCGCGCATCACCGCGGCGAAGGTCCACTCCTCGTCTTCGTAGACCAAAAACGTCTGCTCGAGACCGCGCGCCGACTCGAAGAACGAGCGCAGATTACGCGGCGCGTTCTTGAAGTGACGAATGGTCGTCCCGTTCTTCTCGACCTCGACGACCTCGAATGGCTGGCCCGGCGCGGAGACCTCCGCGATGACCGCTTCCATGCTGCGCACTCGTGCACCCCCGTGTCGGCAAAAATCTTTCTCTGCAACCTAGCGAACAAGCAGCGACCGTCCGAGGCATCTCGAACCTACACTTTGGACAACGTTAGGAGTGCTCGTGTTCGCGACCAACTACCCCATGACCACCATCGTCATCGCGTCACTGGTGCTCGTCGCTACGGTGCTGTGGATTGTCCTGTTCGCCCAGGTCCTGGCCGACGTCCTGCGAAGCCACGACTTAGGTGGCGGCGCCAAGACGGCGTGGGTCACGTTCTTGATCGTGTTGCCACTCCTGGGCGGTCTGATCTACCTCCTCGCGCGCGGGGGCTCGACGCACGATCGCCACGCCCTGACGCTGCGGGTAGAGCGGGGCGATTTCGAGGACTACATCCGCCAGGTGGCCAACTCTAAGGAGTAGCTACGCGCGCGACGTCGCGTGCGCGAGCGACGCCTTCTCGGCCATGCGTTCGACCGTTTGAGTCAGCGTCGACACGGCCGCGATCAATTCTAGGCGGGCCTTCTCTGCTTCTTTGCTCAGACCACTCAAGTGATCCACGTCCCAGAGGTTGAGTACTGGGGTCAGGACGTCCTTTAAGTACTGGCCCAGACCGTAAATGCCCTCGCGCGCGATGCGCACCGCGTGGCGCGTAAAGGCCGGGATCCCGGTACCGGGCATGGCGAAAGTGCTGACCTGCCTCGCGACCGCGATGGTCATGGCCGAGGGGTCAATGGCGAACGCGGCGAGCGTGAGGTCGCGGTAAAAGAGAAAGTGTTTCGTCTCGTCGCCCGCAATAAGTGCGAGGACGTTGCGCCCCATCTTGTCGTCTTTGGGCAACTTCGCGCCGGTGTTGCGGTGAGCAATCTGCGTGGCACGTTCTTGAAACGACACGTAGGCAATCATCTCGGCGAAGTCCGAGTGGCGCGGCACCTCGGCGCGCGTCATCTGAACGCGACGGCCGTCTTCCAAAAGGCGAGGGTTAATGCAACGACTTATGTGGACCCAGTCGCGCATGATCATGGCGTGGCGATTCTCCTCCATCGTCCACTGGTAGCTCCAGTCACGAATCGGATGACCCATCGGCGCGTGCGAAAGAATCGAGTCGGTGTAGTACGGAAGATTGTCCTCAGTTAAGAGATTGACGTAAATCGAACTGCGTACGCCATCGCCCACGACGTAGTCCTCCGGGGACCACGGTCGCGACTCAAAGCTCTCGCCACGACCCCAGTCAATCTGCTCGTGGGGGTACCAGTCACGTGGGGATTCCTGGTGGCGGTTATACAGTCGCTCGACGTCAGGGGCTAACTCTGACAAAAGATCGACACGGCTTTGGGGTAGTCGCGTGGTCACGTTTGGGGTGGGCCTCTCCATTGGTCCGACAGATGCCCTCAACCCTAATCTTTACGAATAGGCGACATTCGGCCCCTTTGTGCGTTCTTGCACAAGTACCGAAGTAGCCTGGTGCGCCCGTGAAACTTCTTGACACTCTCGTCCCGCCGGATTTTCGTGGCGCGGTCACCCGCCCGGTGCGGCGGTTCTACCTCTGCACGTTCATCAACTGCGTGGGCTTTGGACTCATCTTGTCGCTGTTCGTGGTCTACCTGCACAACGTTCGGGGTTTCTCGGAGGGTTTCGCGACGCTGCTCTTGGCCGTGAGCTCGGTCGTAGGCCTCGTCACCGCGCCACTGTGGGGCACGCTGATCGACCGTTTCGGACCCGTACGAGTCTCGCTGAGCGTGAGCTTCTTCGACGCCCTCGCCCTGGTCTACTGGGCCTTCATCCACACGCACACGCAGGCGATCGCGGGGGCCATCGCACTAGCCCTCGTCGGCGGGGCCGGGTGGGGGCCGGGCGCGGTATTACTGGCGCGCCTCGTTCCCGAGATCCATCGCCAACGCGCCTTTGGCGTGAACTTCATGCTGGTCAACCTCGGCATCGGCTTCGGCGGACTCGTGGCGGCGCTGGTTGTCAACCTCCAGCACCCCGGAACCTTTGAAGTTCTCTACGTTGGTAACGCCATCATCGCCCTCGTCGCTTCGGGCATCTTGTTCACGCTGCGCGCTCACGGTGGACCGGTCACGGTGACCCACGACGACCCCGCCAAGGTCAACGACGGCTGGAAAGTGGTGCTCGCCGATCGACGACTGCTGCGCTACGTCAGCGCCCTGGTCTTTCTCATGCTCGGCGGCTACGGGGCGCTCGACACGGGCCTCAGCCTCTTCGTGGTGAACAACCTCCACGCCTCGGTGCACGCGATCGGCGTCATTTTCTTCTTCAACACCTCGACCATCGTGTTGGCCCAGCTGTGGATGTTGAACCGGATTGAGGGTCACAGTCGCTCGCGCGTGCTCGCCTTGGTGGGCGGGTGTTGGTTCATCTTTTGGATCATCCTTGGCGCCTCGCTCGCGATGCCTAAGTTCTTGGCAGTCGTGGCGGTCTGTGTGGCCATGGTGGTCTTCGCGATCGGCGAGATCATGCTCCAACCCGTGGGCACGGCCATGGTGAACGAGATGGCGCCGGAGCACCTACGCGGTCGCTACAACGCCGCGGCCGGCTTCGCCTGGGGCGTCTCGGGGACCTTGGCGCCGGCGATGACCTCGATCTACTTCTCGTTACACGTCGGCAACTGGTGGCCCCTTGGCACGGGGCTCACCGCGCTGGTGGGTTCGTTCATGATGCTCAATCTTCGTCACTCGCTCAGCGCAAAAGAAGATGGTCGCCTCGTCGAGGCGTAACGCCACGGTGCGCGGTTAATCGCGCCCGGGACTCAGGTCTTCGAGTGGACGCGCCGGTACGGCAATGCCACTATCGCGGCGAAGTGGGTCGTCGTCCAGCCACCGTTCGACGCCGAGGGAGTTCGAGGGCGCGCTCAGTGTGCGCGCAGCGCCTCGACGACGTGGCGTCGAGCCGCGGGGTCGAGACGATACGGAACGTAGAGTCCCACGCGCGTGACAACGTCGCCAAATCGCCTGAGGAACGCTGTCGCCACTTCGTCAACGTCACCGACAACCGCGAAGGCGTCCAGGACCTCATCGTCAATCAACGTGCCCATCGTCGCCCACTCGCCCTGGCGCGAGAGCTCGTTCAAGGTGCCGTGAAGGTCGCCCCAACCGTGGAGCTCAAGGACGCCACGGTAGGCCGGCGTCGAGGCGTAGAAGGCAATCTGCTCACGCACGGCGACGCTGGCCACGTCACGCGACGACGCGCTGTCCCCGGTCACGACGAAGCCCGACAAGGAGAGTTGGAACTCACTTGGTGGCGTCGCGCGTTTAGCAAAGCCCCGTGCCAACGCCGGCAGCGTGACCTCGCGCAGGTAAGGCTCGGTGGTGAAGGGGTGAATCAGCAGCCCGTCGGCGACCTCGCCAGCGACCTCGGTCATGCGCTCACCCACCGCGGCCAACAGAACCTTCGGTGCGCCGTAGGGATTGGGGCCCGGGCTAAAGAATGGCGTCATGAGGGTGTGTCGGTAGAACTCGCCGCGAAAGGCCAGCGGCGCGCCGTCATTCCAGTTGGCCCAGATGGCGCGCAACGCGAGAACGTACTCGCGCATACGCGCCGCGGGGTGGCTCCACGGCATCGAGTAGCGCTTCTCAATATGAGGTTTTATCTGCGAACCGAGTCCGAGCAGTAAGCGCCCCTCGGAGAGCAGTTGGAGATCATTGGCCATCGTCGCCGTGATCAGGGGACTTCGTCCGAAGGCCACCACGATGCCGGTGCCAAGTTCGAGCGTGGTCGTGGCCCTCGCCGCACTCACTAGGGTCACCAGCGGATCGTGGCCGGTCTCGGCCGCCCACGCGCCGTCGTAGCCCTCCTCCTCGAGTCGACGCGCGGCGTCGCCCGCGTCACGCGAAAACGCAATCTCTCCGTCGACGTGCATGGTGGACCCCTTTTGGCCTCGACGCTAGCGCCGAGCGCTCACGACTTAACTGTTGGTCGCGACGAGGACTCGAAATTGATTGTCGTAGTGAATCGCACCACTGGCGGACGTGAAGGGTTCGAAGGACGCGAGCAGCGCCTCATTGACGGCGTGCTCACCCACGCGCTCCATCACGCGCTGCACCGGTCCGGCCGAGCGCGTCGCGCGTAACGCCACCGTGGCGTTGGCGTAGTCCCACGGACACGGCACCAGTTCGTCGTGGGTCAGCGTCAATCCCGCCGACGCGAGATACGACGTGACCCGTTGGTCGGCGGCTAAGGGTGGCGGAGTCCCCGGTGGCTCCGGCCCGAGCAACGCGCGCAGGGCGCGAAACGTCGCACTGGCTTCGCACTGTTCGTCGCTCCCCCACACCACGAGGGCGAACCGGGCGCCGAACTTCGCGACGCGCCGGGCCTCAGAGAGCGCCCAGACGGGATCGGTCGCGAACTGAAACGCGTTAAAGCCACACACCACGTCAAAGTGATCATCGCGGTACGGCAGACGCATCATGTCCGCCACGGTGAAGTTGGCGCTCGGCGTGCGCTCGCGCGCAATTTCGATGAGGGCCTCCGACGCGTCGACGCCGTGGAGGAGTGCCCCCGAATCCGCCGCCCAGTGCATCGCGCCCCCGGCGCCACAGCCCACGTCGAGCACCCGATCGCCCGGCGCGAGTGCGGCCACCTCGAGCGCTCGGACCACCGCCGGAAAGGTCACCGATTCCTGCAAGTTGGCCCAGTCACGCGCGGCCGCGCCCCAGAGCTGGCCCTGGCGTCGCGCCGCGGTCGAAAGGATTGGCTCCGACACGCCAAACTCCTCTCGTTGGTTTCCCACCTCCATCTTGACGCCTCGGTCTCACCTGGTCAAGGTCTGGCGCTCGCCGAAAGATCGGCAGTGCCCTCTTTACGCGTACCCGCGTTCGTGGTCGCTCGTGAGCACCCCGCGCAGGGCTGGCGTGGAGGGCGCCACCCCGTCGGGAAAAGTTCGGTGTAAGAAATGACGTGGGGGCGACATGACCAGGGAAAGAGGAAAGAGGAAACTATGAAAACTCGTCCGTCACTATTCGTGGCTGCCACGCTCATCACCACGTTGCTCGTACCGGGTGCGATTCTTGGCGCGCCGTCGGTCGTCGGCGCCAGCACGACGCCGGACTGCGTCGCCGCGCAGCTGCGCCTCACCAAGGGTCAGGCGCAGGGCGCCGCTGGTACGACCTACGTGCCACTAATTCTGACCAACACCGGGGCCGCCTGCGCGATCTGGGGCGTCGCGGCGGTTCAGCCTGTTCGGGGTGCCGCGCACGTCGCGGTGGGACCGGCCGCGCGTAATTTGTCCATGGGTCAGATGCCCATGCGCCACGTACTCGCCAAGGGCGCCTCGGTCAGTGACGCCTTTGGCGTCACCGACACCGGCAACTACCCCAAAGCGAGCTGCGTCGCGCGTCGCGCGAGCGGCGTCGAGGTCTCGCTCGGGAGTTTCGTGACCAAGCGCTACCTCGCCCTGTCGATTTCGGTCTGCACCAAGCGCGCGAGCACCACGACGCGACTCCTCTCAGCCGGCACCCAGGGCTAAGTCGAACGACGAACGACGGCGCTGCTACTTTCGTCTCGGGGCGCGAGCGCGCTCCATCGCGAGGTCACCAATGCCCGAGTTACTGAATCTCCAGAGCCCGCCCGCGAACCACGACGTCGAGGGCGAGCGTCGCCACCGCAAGCAGCAGCTCGCGGCCGCCTTTCGCCTCTTCTCGAAGTTCGGTTTTGACGAAGGCGTCGCCGGCCACATCACCGCGCGTGATCCCGAGCGTGACGATCACTTCTGGGTGAATCCCTTCGGCATGCACTTCGGTCACGTGCGCGCTTCGGACTTGATCTTGGTGAACGATCGCGGCGAGGTCGTCGAGGGCGACCAGCCCGTCAATACCGCCGCCTTCGCGATTCACTCCCAGGTCCACGCGGCGCGCCCCGACGTGGTCGCGGCCGCCCACGCACACTCGATCTACGGCAAGTCCTGGTCGACGTTGGGTCGACCCCTCGACCCAATCACCCAAGACGTCTGCGCCTTCTTTGAGGACCACGCCGTCTTCGACGACTACACCGGGGTCGTGCTCGACGTCGAGGAGGGTAAGCGCATTGCCCACACGCTCGCGGACAAAAAGGCCATCATCTTGCGCAATCACGGCCTGCTCACCGTGGGTCACTCCGTAGAGGAGGCCGCGTGGTGGTTCATCACCATGGAACGGTCCTGCCAAGCTCAGCTCCTCGCGAGCGCCGCCGGCTCGCCGGTACTCATTGAACCCGACATGGCGCGACTGACGCGTTCCCAGGTCGGATCACACCTGGCCGGCTGGTTCAGCTTCCAGCCGCTCTTCGCGCGTATCGTCCGTGAGCAACCCGACCTGCTCGACTAAATCGCGCGTCACGAGGACCTAGAGTTCTCAGCACGAGCCCCCGAGGGAAGGCCACTATGAGCGAAGGGTACGACGTCGACGTCGTCATTGTGGGCGCGGGTATCTCGGGCATCGACGCCGCCTACCACCTCCAACGCGACTGCCCCGAGCGCACGTTTCTCGTCCTCGACGCCCTCGAGAGTTTTGGTGGTACGTGGCTGACGCACCGTTACCCCGGGGTGCGTTCCGACACCGATCTCTACACCTTCGGCTACTCCTTCAAGCCCTGGACCGGCGACCCGATCGCGAGCGGTGAACGAATTCGCGAGTACCTCGGCGAAGTCATCGACGACTACGACCTCGCGCGTTACCTGCGCTACCAACGTCGCGTCGAGTCCGCGTCGTGGTCGAGCACCGACAACGTCTGGACGCTCACGGTGCGCGACCTGGCCACCGGTGATGACGAGACGTATCGCTGTGCGTTTCTCTGGATGTGTCAGGGCTACTACCGCCACGACCAGGGTTACACCCCGCACTGGCCGGGACTCGAAACGTTTCACGGTCGCGTGGTGCACCCCCAACAGTGGCCCGACGATCTTGACCTCACCGACCAAGAGGTCGTGGTGGTCGGCTCCGGGGCGACCGCGGCGACCTTGGTGCCGGCGATTGCGGAGCACTGCGCCCACGTCACGATGATCCAGCGCTCGCCCACGTACTTCTTTTCGGGCGAGAATCGTGACGAACTGGCCGACCAGTTGCGCGCCCTCGAGGTGGACGAAACGTGGGTTCACGAAATCGTCCGACGCAATCGCCTCGCCCAACTCAAGATGCTCACCGACCTCGCCCTCAGCGAACCCGACTTCGCGGCCCAAGAACTCATCAATTTGGTGCGCGCGGAACTGCCCGAGGGCTTCGACGTCGACACCCACTTCACGCCGCGCTATCGACCGTGGCAACAGCGCATTGCCTATATTCCCAACGGTGACCTCTTCAAGGCCCTCTCGTCGGGTCGCGCCTCGGTGGTGACCGACGAGATCGCCGCGATCACGCCCAACGGCGTGCAACTCGCCTCGGGCGACGAGGTGCGCGCGGACGTGCTCATCACCGCCACCGGCTTTGAGTTGAGCGTGCTCGGTGACGTGCACTTCACCATCGACGGCGAGACTCTCAACCTCGCCGAGCGCGTCACGTATCGCGGCATGATGTTTTCGGACGTGCCGAATCTCTGCTGGATCTTCGGGTACTTTCGCGCCGCCTGGACGCTGCGCGCTGACCTGGTGTGCGCGTACGTCAGTCGACTCTTGAACTACATGAGTGAACACGACCTGCACCGCGTGACACCTACGCTGCGCGACGAAGACCTCGGCGAGACGCCCCTCGCTTGGATCAGCGACGAGGAGTTCAACCCGAGTTACCTCAAGCGTTCGTTGCACCTCATGCCCCAGCGTCTCGCCAAACCCGAGTGGGGTCACACCCAGGACTACTGGTACGAACGCGACGTGCTTCCGACGCTCTCGCCCAACGACGACTGCCTCGTCTACGACTGAGTTCGCGGCGCGCCGCGCCAGCGGAATTCGGCGCGTCGTTCGACGTCGGTAGCTCGCGTAGGGATGGTAAACGGCCACTATCCGCGGCCACCACTCCGCACGCTGTTCCTCATTAGCCCGGGATGCGCGCCTCTCGTCGCGCGCGCCGCGCCAGCGGACTTCGACCCCGCGATGAGCGAGCAGGTTTACGAACCAGTCGGGGTCGCGTTCGTCGCCGTCCCTCTCCTCGACATCACGAGAACACGCGTGTAGTCGCGGTGACGGTACGTTAGAGATGCCGTCGACGAGCGTCCAACGTGCACCTCATCGTCGACCTAGCACGCAATAATCTTGACGCGTCGACCAGAGGAATTGACCAGCGCCTGCATATCGCTCTGGTCACTCGTCACTATCTGGTCACCGTCCCGGGCAAGCGCCACGACCGTGGCGTCAATCGCACTTCCACGTCCGGCATCTCGGATCAAGACACCCGCGCATCGTCCCATAGCCTCATCCACCGCTAGCAGTTCTACGGCAGCGAGTAGCCGCGACACGGCGACTTGACTCCCCGACCCCCCTCGCCAAACTTCGGCGACGACAGCGCCATTACTGCGAAGTGCCAGTGAGTTCTGTTGGGCCACTTTCAAAAGAGCTACCGTGCGTCGATCGTTGCGCTCAATAGCAATGAACGCACCAGCATCCAAAATTACGGCCGTCATTCGGTCGGAAAATTCATTCGAACTTCCGCTCGTTCTAACGAAACGCGTCCACCTGCCTTCACCATCTTCGAGAGGTCGGCAACGTCTTGTTCTAGAACGAGTACCGAACGCCCATCTTCGATGAGGTGAGCGATCGTCGAGATGAGTTCGGCGTGACTCCCTCCCCACGCGGTGACTTTGACAAAACTGGTCCAACGATGGACGCCTGACGCTGGGAGGTCCAATCTGGAGGTCGCGTCTCGAAGCTCATGTTCGGTGATAGGCCCGTTCTCCCTTTCCCAGACAGCAAGAAATTCTTCGAGTGCCTGTGCACGAAGCTTCGCCTGGGCAGCGTCGGCGAGCCAACCCGAGAGAGTTTCACCCGCCTGCTCAGCGGCGTCGCGAACCGCGCTACTCAGTGATGTCGCTAATGAGACACTCATCTTGTCGACCGTCATAGAGTAATCATACTTGAGTACGAACTACCATGGTACGATTACCCTTCGGCGACGCCGGTCCTCGTTGTTTCATTGTACCTGGTCAACGGGCATCTTCACGGGAAAGTGATCTATTCCTGCCCAAGGAAGAATGTTCGCCGGCGACGAAACTCTTGAAGCCGGTCAAAATCCACAGCGCCGTCGCGTTCAACGTGCGTGACCGGGGTCCGCAATGACGAAGGCGGGAGGAGCCAAAGGCTCCTCCCGCCTTCGTGGCGAGGACTCGCGCGTGTTAGCTACAGCCGCTCGTCGCGCCGCAACTCGAGCAGACGTAGCACGAACCGGCCCGTTGCATTGAATTGCCGCACTGGAAGCACATAGGCGCGTCGATCTGCGCGGGGCGCTCAATCGTGGTTGGCGCACTCGCCACGACCGGACGCTCGCTGACCTCGATCAACGTCGGTTGCACCGACAGCCCGACGGTCGGCGTCGCTTGTTCCACCACCTCGGGCAAGGTGGGTTGGAGACGCTCGTTGGTTGACAACACGCCGAGTTCTTCACGCTCGCTCGCGCTTAAGTAGTCGAGCGCCAAGCGACGGAAGATGTAGTCGACGAGCGAGGTCGCGATACGCAGGTCCGCGTCGTCGGTCATACCCGACGGCTCGAACTTCATGTTCACGTACTTACGCACGTAGGTCGCCAGCGGCACGCCGTGCTGGAGGCCCAGGCTGATGGAGATCGAGAAGGCGTCCATAATGCCCGCCAACGTCGAGCCCTGCTTCGAGACTTTGATGAAGACCTCACCCGGGCGACCGTCTTCGTACTCGCCCACCGTCACGTACCCTTCGCAGTCCGCCACGCGGAAGGCGAAGGTCGTCGACACGCGTCGACGCGGCAGACGTTCACGCACCGCACCCACGAGAACGTGGCTGCCCTGAGTCTTCGCGTGCTCGAGCGCGCTCTCCAACTTGGTGATCTTCGCGTAGAGCTCGGACATCTCGGCGTCGGAGTGCGTGGTGACGACCGGCGCGCTCTGGCCCTCGCCGTCCTTCTTCGCGGTGGAAAGAGGCTGACCGACCTTGCAGTTGTCACGGTAGATCGCCACCGCCTTCACGCCGAGGCGCCACGCGTCGAGGTGCAACTGCTCGACGTCGTCAATCGTCGCGTCCTCGGGCATGTTCACCGTCTTCGAGATCGCACCCGAGATAAAGGGCTGCACCGCGCCCATCATGCGCACGTGGCCCAAGTAGTGAATGGTGTTGTCACCCATCGAGCACGCAAAGACGGGCAGGTGCTCGGCCTTGAGGGCCGGGGCCCCGACGATGGTCTTGTGCTCGTCGATGTAGGCGATGATGACGTCGATCTCACTCGGGCTGTAGCCGAGCTTCTGCAGCGCGCGCGGCACTGTCTGGTTCACGATCGACATGTTGCCGCCACCGACGAGTTTCTTGAACTTCACGAGTCCAAGGTCAGGTTCGATACCCGTCGTGTCGCAGTCCATCAAGAGCCCAATCGTGCCCGTGGGCGCGAGCACCGACGCCTGCGCGTTGCGCACGCCGTGACGACTCCCGAGGTCGACCGCCTCCTCCCAAGCGCGTTGGGCGGCCTGGAGAATGTCGGCCGGGGCCTTGGTCGCGTCGACGCGGTACGCGGCGTCGCGGTGCATCCGCAACACGTTGAGCATGGGCTCGGCGTTTTCGGCGAAACCTTCGTGGGGTCCCATCCGGCCCGCGGTACGTGCGCTGGTCGCGTAGGCGTGCCCCGTCATGAGTGCGGTGATTGCGGCCGCCCAGGCGCGTCCCTCTTCGGAGTCGTAGGCCAATCCCGAGGCCATCAAGAGCGCGCCGAGGTTGGCGTAGCCCAGGCCCAGTTGACGGAACTTGCGCGAGTTCTCCCCGATCTTTTCGGTCGGGTAGTCGGCCGCGCCGACGATGATCTCTTGAGCGGTGAAGACGACTTCAATCGCCGCCTTGAACGACTCGACGTCGAAACGTCCGTCATCGCGCAGGAACATCATCAGGTTCAAACTGGCGAGGTTGCAGGCCGAGTTGTCGATGTGCATGTACTCCGAGCACGGATTCGACCCGTTAATGCGATCGGTGTTGGACGAGGTGTGCCAGCGGTTAATCGTGGTGTCGAACTGCAGACCCGGGTCGGCGCACTCCCAGGCGGCCTGGGCAATCTCGCGCCAGATCTGACGGGCCTTAACGGTCTTCACGACGGCGCCGCCGTGGCGCGCGGTCAGGTTCCAGTCGCCGTCGGCGAGCACGGCCTCCATGAAGTCGTCGCTCACGCGAACCGAGTTGTTGGCGTTCTGGTACTGAATCGAGTTGATGTCCTTGCCGTCAAGGTCCATGTCGAAGCCGTTGTCGCGCAATACGCGCGCCTTCTTCTCTTCGTTGGCCTTGCACCAAATGAACTCTTCGACGTCGGGGTGATCCACGTCCAAGATCACCATCTTGGCCGCGCGACGCGTCTTGCCACCCGACTTGATCGTGCCGGCCGACGCGTCGGCGCCGCGCATGAACGAGACCGGACCCGAGGCGGTGCCGCCGCCCTCGAGACCTTCGGCGCTGGAGCGAATCTTCGAGAGGTTCACGCCGGCGCCCGAGCCACCCTTGAAGATGATGCCCTCTTCGGTGTACCAGTTCAGGATCGAACGCATCGAGTCCTGCACGGCCAAAATGAAGCACGCGCTGCCCTGCTGGGGAACGTCCTTCACCCCAATGTTGAACCACACCGGTGAGTTGAAAGCCGCCTTTTGGGTGATGAGCAGGTGCTTGAGCTCAGCGCGGAACGTCTCCATCTCTTCTTCGTCGATGAAGTAGTCGCCCTCGAAGCCCCAGTTCGTGATGGTGTCGACGATGCGGTCGACGACCTGCTTCAAACTGGTCTCGCGCTCGGGCGTATTGAGCGTGCCGCGAAAGTACTTCTGCGCGAGAATGTTCGTCGCGTTAAAGGACCACGACGACGGTACCTCCACGTTGAGCTGCTCAAAGGCCACCGAGCCGTCACGGAAGTTCGAGATGCGCGCGTCGCGGCGGTCCCACACCACCTCGTCGTAGGGGTGACGGTCGTCACTGGTGAAGAATCGCCGAATGCCAATTCCGAGTCGCTGAGGTGCGATAGCCATTTTGATCTCTCTTTTCTTTCCTAAACCGACACTGCGAACCCACCGTCGGCGGTGTCGGGTCGAGAAATCGAGCTTGGTGGCCCCCACTCCCAAACCACAACATGTAGTGGTTTCGCCACTACCCGTCGCAAGATGCTGTGCTATTACACCACTGTAATTCCTCGAAGTCAACTACATTTCGGCCCAAATCAAAGAAACTTCTTACTTCCCTGACGAACAACGGTCGCGCCGCCGCGACTTACTAGTCTGACCCTCGTGACGCTCACCGTGGCCCTCGACGCCGGCACCACCGGCGTGCGGGCCATTGCCTTTAACGAGGCCGTCGAGGTCCAGTTTGAGGCCTACCGCGAGCTCACCCAGTACTTCCCCGCTCCCGGCGAGGTCGAGCACGACGCCGTCGAGATTGCCCAGTTGGCCGTCGAGGTCCTCGGTGAGCTCGCCCGGTGGGCCCGGTCCGAGGGCCAGGCCATCGAGGCGATCGGCATCACCAACCAGCGCGAGACGATCGTGTGCTTCGACCGGGCCACGGGCCGCGTCGCGGGACACGCCCTGGTGTGGCAGGACCGTCGCGGCGAGGGCTTCTGTGAGGAACTGCGCCACGCCGGACACGAGCGCCGGGTGCGCGAGGTCACCGGTCTCGTGCTCGACGCGTACTTCTCCGCGAGCAAGATGCGCTGGCTCCTCGACCACGGCACGGCCGACCACCTGACGCGGCCCGCACTGGCGACGATCGACACCTGGTTGATGTGGTGGTTGACCGGGGGCGTCGAGGGTGGCGTCTTCGCGACCGAGGCGTCCAACGCGTCACGGACCTTGCTGTTTGACCTCGACGCACTCGCGTGGTCGAAGGAGATGGGCGATCTCTTCGGCGTCGACCCGGCACTCTTGGCCGAGGTACGACCATCCGCCGGTAGCTTCGGCGAGGTCAGCGCCCGCGTCCTGCCCGAACTCGGTGGCCTACCGATCACCGGGGTCCTGGGTGACCAGCAGGCCGCGCTCTTTGGACAGGCCTGCTTCGCGCCCGGGGTCGTGAAAGCCACCTACGGCACCGGCGCCTTCGTCTTGGCCAACACCGGCGCGCGGCCGCCCTTCGCGCTCGAGGGCCTACTCACGACAATTGCCTGGGACCTCGGCGACGTTGGCCCGGTCGCCTACGCCCTGGAGGGTTCAGCCTTCGTGGCGGGGGCCGCCGTCCAGTGGCTGCGCGACGAGCTCGGATTCATTCAGCACTCGAGTGAACTCGAGGCACTCGCTCTCAGTGTGTCCGACAGTGGCGGCGTGAACTTCGTGCCCGCCTTTACCGGACTCGGCTCGCCCTTTTGGAATCCCGAGGCGCGCGGCGCGATCACCGGACTCACGCGCGGGTCGGGTCGCGCCCACATCGCGCGCGCACTCGTCGAGGCGCTGGCCTACCAGGTGCGCGCCATCACCGACGCGTACCGCGACGGTGGGGTGGCGCTCCGCGAACTGCGCGCCGACGGCGGCGCGGCGGCGATGAATCACGTGCTGCAACTACAAGCCAGTGGATCGCGATTGTCGGTACTGCGCAGCGCCTCGCTCGAAGCGACCGCGCGCGGCGCGG
>JANWIR010000012.1 GCA_025449805.1 Acidimicrobiales bacterium
AGGGACCGTGGTCGACGTTGAGCTCGACGACCGTTCCCTCAACGCGCGTCGAGCGACTCGAGAGATCGTCGAGGATCGGTGCGGCTCGCGTGGCGTCGTCGGTGGTGGCGAAGGTCAAACTCAAGACGGTGGCCCCTAATTGACTCTTCAACTCCGACGAGGTTCCCTCAGCGATAATCCGTCCGTGATCGAGCACGACGAGCTGCTTGGCCAATCGGTCCGCTTCGTCTAAGTACTGCGTCGTGAGCAGCACCGTGGTGCCATTTTCGACGAGGCCCTCGATGATGGCCCAGAGGTCTTGACGGCTCTGAGGATCAAGACCCGTCGTGGGTTCATCTAAGAACAAGATCGGCGGGTGCGCCACCAACGCGGCGGCGAGGTCGAGTCGTCGACGCATGCCCCCCGAGTAGGTCTTGGCGAGACGCGAAGCGGCGTCTTCGAGTCCGAAGTCGTGCAAGAGCGCACGCGATCGCGACGTGGACTCCGCCGACGAGAGGTGATTGAGTCGCCCAATCATGCGCAGGTTCTCAAAGCCGGTGAGGTTCTCGTCGACCGTGGCGTACTGACCCGCCAAACCGATGTGGCGTCGGACCTGGTCACTCTGGCGCACGACGTCGAATCCGGCCACCCGCGCACTACCGGCGCTGGGTTTTAAAATTGTTGACAAGATGCGCACCATCGTCGTCTTGCCCGAGCCGTTGGGTCCGAGTAGACCAAAGACTTCACCGGTCGGGACGCGCAGGCTGACGTCGTCGAGGGCTCGGAAGTCGTCGTTGAACGTGCGTACGACGTGGTCGACTTCAATGGCGTATTCGGGCGGCACAATTCGCAGTCTAGGGAGATATGGGTAACCCTCCGGGAGATGGTGGTGACCCGGTACCGTCTAGATATGGCCCTATCTGACGACGAGATTGCCCAGGTCCGCTCGGCGACCGACCTCGTGGCCTTGATCTCCGAAACGGTCGCGCTCAAGCGATCGGGGCGACGCTGGAGTGGGCTATGCCCCTTTCACGCGGAAAAGACCCCGTCGTTCTCCGTCAACGCCGAGGAGGGCCGCTACTACTGCTTCGGCTGTCGGGCCTCGGGTGACGCGATTACGTGGGTGCGCGAGATGCACCACCTCGACTTTGTTGAGGCCGTGCGATTGTTGGCCGATCGAGCGGGCGTCGAGTTGCACGAAGACGCGAACGCCGGACCCGCGCGCAAGGAACGTCAAGAGTTCCTCCAGGCCATGGAGGACGCGGTGAACTGGTACCACGAGCGACTGTTAAACGCGCCCGACGCCCGGCCGGCGCGCGAGTACCTACGGGCGCGCGGCATCGACGGTGAGGTCGCGCGTCACTTTAAGTTGGGTTGGGCGCCCGACGAGTGGGACGCGTTGGTGACCTCGTTGAAGCTCTCGGAAAAGACGCTCACGGGAACCGGACTCGGCTTCGTGAATAGTCGCGATCGTCGCCAGGACGCGCTGCGCGCGCGCGTCATCTTTCCCATCTTCGACGCGTCGGGTCGCGCGATCGCCATGGGGGGGCGCGTCTTACCCCAGTTCGCCACGCGCGCCGACGGGCGGGTCGAGGCCAAGTACAAGAATTCGCCCGAGACGGCCATCTACTCGAAGCGTCGCACGCTCTACGGGTTGAACTTTGCCAAAGACGAAATCATCAAGTCCGGTGAGATCATCGTGTGCGAGGGCTACACCGACGTGATTGCCTTCTTCCAAGCCGGTTTGGCGCGCGCGGTGGCGACGTGCGGTACGGCGCTCGGCGAGGAACACTTCAAGACAATGCGCAACTTCGCCCAACGAATCGTGCTGGCCTACGACGCGGACACGGCCGGCCAGAGCGCCGCGGCCTCGGTGTACCAGTGGGAACGACAGCACGAGGTGGACGTCTTCGTCGCGCGCCTACCCGCCGGCACCGACCCCGCCGAGCTCGCCCAACGAGACCCCGAGGCTCTGCGCGCCAGTGTGCGCGAGGCGGTGCCGTTCATGCGCTTTCGGGTGAATCGGGTACTCGACGCCGCCCACGTTGACACGGCCGAAGGTCGCGCGCGCGCCGCGCGCTTGGCCATGGCGGTCATCGCCGAGCACCCGGATGAACTCGTACGCGACGAGTACGTCATGGCGGTGGCCGACCGTTTGCGCCTCGACGTGAATACGTTGCGCACCATGACGGCCGAGGTTCCCGCGAATGAGGAGCGACCCCGGCGACGCGTTGAAGACGCGGACGTCGCGCGCGCGGTCGCGCTACCGACGAACCTGCCGCGCCCTGGCCAGGCCGCGTTACGGATGTTGGTGCACGCGCCCGACCTCGTCCGCCATCGTTTGATCGACGCGTACTTCGTCAACGAGTTGCAACGAGAGATCTACCTAGCGATGGGGGAGGGGCGTTCGACCTCGGCCACCATTGACCTGTTGGAACGCGAGGGCCGCGCGCAGGCCGCGTCGTTGCTGGCGCGCCTGGTGGTGGACGAACTGGACAACGATCCCAGCGCGGCCGAGGTCAGTGCCGTGGTGGCGCAACTGGTGCGCGCGGCAGTGGACGAGGAGTTGCGACGCCTGGGGCGTGACCTACGCGAGTCGCGGGTCTCACCCGAACTCGCGCAGTCCACGATGCGCGACGTGAAGGAGCGACTTGAACTCCTCGAATCGGTCCACGGCGAGATCGCCGAGCGCGATCTGCGCGAGTGGTTGGTTGAACGAGCCCGTACGGCCGCTTCGTGAAGAGCACCCTCGGGTCCATTGGGGGGCTCGCGATTCTGGCGCCCCTGTCACTCGATGATGAACGCTCCCTCTACCCCGTCATTCGCGCGGGTCGCGACGCGGCCGCGCAACTGCTGCTCGGGCGTGACGGCGACCCCACGACGCGACGACGGCTCCTACGCCAGCGTCACGCCGGTCAAGAGGCGGAGTCTCGACTCCTGCGCTCGACGCTCGGGCTCGTGCGCGCGCGGGTCACCGAGCGGGGCTACCGCTTCGGGAACGACGAACTCGAAGCGGCGGGCGTCGAGGGACTGGTGAACGCCCTACGACGCTTTGACCCCGAGCGCGGGGCGCGTTTTTCCACCTACGCCAACTACTGGATCACCAAGATGGTGAATGAGTCAATCCAACAACAGGTGGGCATCACGGACGCCGAAATGCGACTGGTGCTGAAGTTCCATCGCCTCGAACGCGCGAAGGGCGACGCCGGCATCTCGCGACGAGAAGTGGCGAAGGCCCTGGGTGTCTCACCGGCCAAGGCGCTCGACATCATGACGTTGAGTCGCGACATCGCGGCGCGACGATTTTCCTCGCTCAACGTAGGGGCCGACGAGCCGGCGCGCGACGCGGCGCGCTCGAGTGAACCACCACCGTGGGTGATTGATGAGTTGCGTCGACTCTGCGGTGAGGACTTCGACGCGTTTTGGCAGTACACGTTTCGAACGATGACGATGGAAGAGATTGCCGCGACGAAGGGGATCTCGCGCCAAGCCATGTCCAAACGCATTGAACGGTGCCGACGCGCCGTGCGCGAGAGCGCCGAAGCGAAGCGTTTGGCGGGTTGGCTGAGTCAGCAGTAGGGCCCTACGGTGCTAGGATTTCGAAGCCCTCGGGCCGATTCCCAGATAGCTCAATTGGCAGAGCAAGCGACTGTTAATCGCTAGGTTGCAGGTTCGAGTCCTGCTCTGGGAGCTGACGATTTTTTCGCCGCGAGCGACGTTGGTCGACGTGACCGTCGACACCTCGCGAATCTACTCCCCACACCCGCGCTTCCTCGCCGGCCGGGCCGCCTTGAGCGACGCCGCGATTGAGAAGTCGCCGAGTCGTCTCTAGGATGAATCGCGACCCTCATCACCGGGAGTTGTCATGAACGTAGCTACTTTCGTCGACGAAATTTTCCACCACGATTTGCCCTTTCGCGTAGAGGCCTTTGACGGGAGTGTCGCCGGCCCGGGGCCGAGCGCGGGTGAGGCAAGTTTGACGCTCAAGATTCTCAATCGCGACGCGATCAGTCGGGTGCTGACGAGCCCGGGCGAGTTGGGGTTGGCGCGGGCGTACGTCGCGGGGGACCTGGACGTCGATGGCGACCTCGACCAACTCTTCTATCTGTCGGCGCCGGCCATTCGTGACGTGTTGCGGCCCGAGCGGGTCCGTGAACTGCTCAACACGGTTGGACTCTCGGCCCTCAAGCGTCTCGACCCGCCCGCGATTGAGGCGCACCCGCGGGGATTACTGCACTCGCGTCGTCGTGACCGTCAAGCGGTCACGCACCACTACAACGTGTCGAATCGCTTCTACGAAATGGTTCTCGGTCCGTCGATGACGTACTCGTGCGCTGTCTTTCGCGACGATGATGACTCACTCGAGATTGCCCAGCGACGCAAGGTTGACTTAGTCGCGCGAAAACTCCAGCTCTCGTCGTCGACGCGCCTACTCGACGTGGGCTGCGGGTGGGGTGCGATGGCCATCCACGCCGCGACCACCTACGGCGCCAGCGTCGTGGGTGTCACGCTCTCCGAACCCCAACAGCGCTACGCGACCGAACAGGCACGCCTCGCCGGCGTGTCGCACTTAGTGGAGTTTCGCGTGCAGGACTACCGCGACGTCAAGGACGGTCCCTTCGACGCCATCAGCTCGATTGGGATGTCCGAGCACGTCGGACGACGCGCGTTAGGTGCCTACACCCAAAATATGTTCGATCTCCTTCGACCGGGCGGACGGTTCTTGAACCACGCGATCGGGCGCCCCGTGTCGTTCAACGTCGACCCGCAACCAACGCGTTGGCGCGACATCCAGCGCCTCACGCAGATTGCTTGGGGACTGCGAGGACCTTCGAAAATTGGTAGTCCCTTCATGGAGCGTTACGTCTTTCCCGACGGCGAACTTCACGAGGTCGGCACCCTCGTCTCGCGTTTCCAGGCGCACGGTTTTG
The DNA here is from genome assembly GCA_025449805.1 of Acidimicrobiales bacterium. Classification (GTDB taxonomy): domain Bacteria; phylum Actinomycetota; class Acidimicrobiia; order Acidimicrobiales; family RAAP-2; genus RAAP-2. The sequence continues at coordinate 4,911 of JANWIR010000012.1, forward strand.
AGGTTCGCCACGTCGAAGGTCTACGCGAGCACTACGCGCGCACTCTGCGCTTTTGGGTTGAGAATCTGCTCAAGCGCTACGACGAGGCCGTCGAGGAGGTCGGTGAGGAGCGTGCGCGCGTGTGGCGTCTCTACATGGCCGGTTCGGCGGTGGGCTTCCAGCGCCACCACCTCGAGATTCATCAAGTGCTCAGCGTCAAGACCAATCGGGGCGTGAGCGGCGTGGCCCCACGCGAAAACTTCGAACCGGATTTTTAACTTAGGGTCGGACCATAAAGGACGTGTCGAGGCCAAGGTCCTCGAGGAGCACGCGCGCACTATTACGTCCAGGTCGCCCGGAGACCGAGCCGCCGGGGTGCGACGTTGAACCGGTGAGGTAGAGGCCCTCGACGTCGCCGCGATAGTTCAACCAGCCCGGAATCGTGGAGCCGTCATCGAGCACGAACTCGCCGCCGTGACACGAGCCGCCGAGGTTCGCCGGATTGTGCGCCGCGAGACTCGTCGGTGACTCCACCCGTCGCGCGAGGATGTTGGCGTCGTCGAGCCCCGTGACGTGGCGACGGGCCAGCGTCGTGAGGTGGTCGGCGTAACGAGCGGCCGTCTCATCGCTCCACGGCTCGCCATTGATCAGCATCGGCGCGATGGTAAGGAACTTCAACGTCGCACCGGGCGCGCGCGCTTCGTCGACGAGCGTCGAGTCCACGATCAAGAGCCACGGATCGTGGGCGTCGAGCTCGCCATGCAGTGCCGCGTCGACTTGCGCGAGGAGCCCCTCGGGCGAACCAAGTGCGCCGGCCACGGCGCGGAGGGGACCGTGCGCGCTGGGGTAGGTCACGTGGTCGCGGAGCGCGAAGTGCACGGCGAAGACCGAGAGGCCCGGCTGCCAGCGCGCGGCCGCGTCGTCGATCGTCGGAGCGCGCACCGGGAGCGACGACGGCAACGTCGTCAGGTGCGCGCCCGAGACGACGGCGCGTGACGCGCGAAACGTCTGTCCGTCACTGGTGACAACCCCGACGCAGCGTTCGTGCTCCACGAGGTAGCGCTCGACGCGCGCGTTGACCTTGATGGTGGCCCCGTGATCCTCGAGGTGACGGCGCAGGGCGTCGGGGAGTGCGCCCGACCCGCCCTTCGGCGTCGCCCATCCGAAGCGCAGGCGACCCGCCACAATCGCGGCCGGTAGCGCGCCGGTACCCGGGCGCGTGGGCGGTTGAATCGTCGCGAAGGCCATCCAGGCCATGGCGCGTTGAATCACGGGGTGGGTGAACGTGGTGCGTACGACGTCCCAGGCGCTACGTGCGCGCAACTGCTCGTAGCGAACGCGCCACTCGTCGTTGGGACCTTCGAGGCCGGCTTGGACGAAGGCGTGGGCGACGCGCAGTCCGTCGTTCCACTCACGCATCATGTCGCGTAGCGCCTGGGCGTCCTCTATGGAGAAACGAGCGAACTCCGTGGCCGTGGCCTCGAGATCGGGGTGAATGACGAGGGCGTCATTGTCGTCGAGCGGAACGACCACGGCGGGGTCGGTGACGACGTAGTCAAGGCCGTAGCGCGCCTTGAGTCCCAACTCGTCGTTGGCGAGCAAGGGGTTCGACTGGATGACGACGTGTGCGCTCGAACAGGAATCGTGTTGCCAGCCCGGCAGTGTGAGCTCTTCGGTAATCGTGTTACCGCCAATGGCCGCGTTCGCCTCGAGGACCGTAACGCGGAGTCCCGCTTCAGCTAAGTAGGCCGCGCACACCAGCGCGTTGTGGCCGGCGCCGACGACGACGACGTCGGCTTCTAGTGCGTCACTCGATGTCATTGTTGTCCCCCCGGCAGCCTGTCGCGAGCGTACTTTCGCGAGAATGCCCCTGCTACCGTTAATTGGTCACGGCGAGTGAAACGTTTTAGGGCCGTAGCTCAGTGGTTAGAGCAGGGGACTCATAATCCCTCGGTCGTGGGTTCGATCCCCACCGGCCCTACTTCGACAATGTATTGCAATACCTGAGCCTTGACATCAGACTTTCAGGTGATGGTTGACACAACAACACCTGATCGCTGACACAACAACCGTTAAGTCTTGGCATCCGTGCGGCGAGTCGTGTTGCACAAAAATCGAATCGAGAGTCTTCTCAACGGCTTGCCGACGGCGAGGAGAGCGCCTACGTGATTGTTCGCGACGAAACCGGGGTGACGGCGCAGTGATCACGCCGTCACCCCGGTTTCCTCGGCGGGGTCTACGCGCTGGGCTGACCGGGCTTCTTCGGGTGCGTCCCCAGGGCCAGCAGCGCGTTGCTGTGAGCGACCACCGCCGCGTCAACGGCCGTCTTGAGGGCGAGTCGCGCGGCCTTACGTTGGGTGGGTGTCGTCGCGCTCTGCATTGCCTGTACGTAGGCCGTTTCGGCGCTCGTCACGCTGGCGCGAAAGGCCACGTTGGCGGCTTGAAAGCTCGCCACCCACGCGGTGCCGTTGTAGCCAGCGGGTGGGGCGGGTGGATTGCCCAACGCCGTGATGGCCGCGACGCGCGTGTTCATGGCCGCTTCAATGCTCGCCCGCAGGGCGGTGCGCGCCGCCTCACGAGCCGTGGCGTCAGTGGCGGCGCTCATCGCGGCGCTAAAGGTCGCGTGCGCACTCTGGATCGACGTGCGGAACGTGGCGTTGATCGCCTTGAGGTGCTGACCGTACGCGCTCCACGACGTGCGAAAGCTCGCCCACGCGCTCGTAGTCGAACTCGAGGTCGTCGTCGTCCCCGAGGCGAACGCCACGCTCGGCGCGACGATGCCCAGTGAGACGACGAGCGCACCTACGACCGCCATGTCCTTCATTAGTTTCTTCATCTCTATCTCCTTTATCGAAACTGTCATCACGGTACGAAGCGGAATTTGGAAACGACTGTGAGCAGACTCAGAGAACCCTGAGACTTTTGATGGTGTCGTCGTGGCCCACTACAGTCACCTTTCGACAGCGCGTGGTCTGTACCGACGCCCAGAAGGGGACACTCATGAACCGTCGCATTGAGGATGACCCTCGCCTGGACCCCCGGATTAAGGCGCTGTTGAGTGCGATGCCCGAAGAAACGGCGCGCGACGTCGCCGACCGCGACGAGCTACTCGCGCTCGCCGCGCAACCCGAGGCCCTCGCCCAGGTTGAGGCGTCGAAGATGATGATGGACCTCTGCGACGACGAGAACGTGGCGCCTTCGGCGGGACTGCGCTTCGCCACCTACGAGGTTTCCTCGTTGCCCGACGGCAACACCATTCTCTTGCAGCTGACGCGTCCCGACACCGACGAGACACTCGCCTGCGTGTACTACATCCACGGCGGCGGCATGATGTCGTCGTCGAGCTTCTACGGGAACTACCGAGCCTGGGCCCGCATGGTCGCGGCGAAGGGCGTCGCGGTCGTGCTGGTCGAGTTTCGTAACGCTCTTTCGCCGTCGGCCGTGCCCGAGGTTGCGCCGTACCCGGCCGGTCTTCACGACTGCGTATCGGGCTTTCGCTGGGTAATCGAACACGCTAGTGATCTCGGCGTCGACCCGTCGCGGGTCACGTTGAGCGGTGAGAGCGGGGGCGGCAATCTGGCGATCGCGACGATGATGTCGCTCGCGAGGAGTAATGACGTTCATCTCGTTAAGGGCGTGTACGCGCTGTGTCCCTACCTCGCGGGACGTTGGCCCGACGAGCGCCTGACGTCGTCGGTCGAGAACAACGGCATCTTCTTAAATCTTCACAGCAACGTCGGACGAGTCGGGTACGGGATTGACGCCTTCGAGGCGAAAGATCCCTTGGCCCGGCCCTTGTTCGCCACCGAGGACGACGTTCGCGACTTCCCACCCACCGTCATCAGCGTGAATGAGTGCGACCCGCTGCGCGATGATGGCATCGAGTTCTACCGGCTCTTGTTACGCGCCGGGGTGGCGGCGCGAGGTCGTGTGGTTCTCGGCACGATGCACGGTACCGAGCTCGCGCCGATTCTCTGCCCCGAGATCAGCCACGACACGGCGCGCGACCTGGCCGCCTTCGCCCGGGAGGCCCGATAACCCCACGTTTCGGACAATTTCTGCTCGGAAGTCGGCTATTCTCTACTAACTTGATAATAAATATCGGGATTACTGGAAAGGGTCGCACGGGTGACTACCGAAGCAACGAAAGAGTCCGCCGTCGAGGAGATTAAGCGCGCGAGCGATCACTTGCGCGGAAACCTCGCGAACGAGCTCGCCGGGCCCCGGCCGAACGTATCGGAAGAGGCGGAGCAGCTCCTTAAATTCCACGGGATTTACGCCCAGGACAATCGTGACGTTCGCCGCGAACGTGCCATGGCCAAAGAGACGCTCGACTACATCTACATGGCGCGCGTCGTGATTCCCGGTGGTGCGCTCACCAGCGCGCAGTGGCTGGCGCTCGACGCGCTGAGCGACGAGGTGGCCGACGGGACCCTGCGCCTGACGACCCGAGAAGCCATTCAACTGCACGGTGTCGTCAAGGGCGGTCTGCGCGAGATGGCGACCAAGCTCAACGACCACTGGCTCACCACCTTCAATGGTTGCGGGGACGTGGTGCGCAACGTGGTGTTGTGCCCGTCGCTGCACTACGGCGAGGATGACGAGCAGTTGGGCGCCGTGGCCCAACGTCTGGCGCGACGTTTCCGTGCGCGCACCCAGGCGTACCTGGAGATCTTCGTCAACGGCGAGAAGGCGGTGACGCGCGAAAGCGAGGAGCAGCCCTTCTACGGCGAGACCTATCTGCCGCGCAAATTTAAAATCGCGATCGCCAGCGCGCACGAGAACTGCGTGGACGTTTTTGCCCAGGACGTGGGACTGATACCAGGGATTCACCCCGAGGCTGGTCGAGGTTTCACGATGGTGGTCGGCGGGGGACTGGGTCGCAGCTACGCGAATCCCGACACCTTCGCTCGCTTGGGCGACGTACTGGCCTTTGCCACCGACGACGAGGTCGACGAGACCATCGCGGCAATTGTCGACACCTACCGCGAACTCGGCAACCGCGCCGAGCGCAAGCGCGCGCGCCTGAAGTACGTCGTGGCCGACTTGGGTCTCGAGCGCTTCGTGGCGGAAGTCGAGTCCCGGCTGGGTCGCGCGTTGCGCGCGCCGCTGCCGATTGGACCCTTCGCACACGAAGATCACCTCGGATGGCGTGAACTAGCCAACGGCACCTGGCACGTGGGCGTGCACGTGGGCGCGGGACGCGTCGCCGACCGCGGTGAACTGAGCGTGCGCAGTGCGCTGCGCGCCCTGGCGCAGCGCGGCGATCTCACGTTCCATTTGACGCCTCTGCAAGACATCATCGTCAGTGGTATTGCGAGCGCTGATCGCGACGAGGTCGCCGCACTCTTACACGATCACGCCGTGCGCGTCGACGACGAGTTGGGTCCGATCGAGCGCACCGCCCTGGCCTGCCCGGCGTTGCCCACGTGCGGCCAGGCGTTGACCGAGTCGGAACGACGACTACCCGAACTCGTCGGCGCACTCGAAGGAGCGCTGGAACAGAGTTCGGCACGACGCCGGCCACTGCAGCTTCGACTCACCGGATGTCCTAACGGCTGCGCGCGACCGGCCGTCGCCGAAATTGGCGTCGTCGGGCGCACGAAGTCGACCTACGACGTAGTGCTCGGGGGCAGCGGACGCGGCGATCGCTTGGCGCGCACCTACCGCGAAAAAGTGACCCTCGAGGAAGTCTCTGAGCTCGTCGCGCCGCTCTTTGAGCGATGGGGCGTCGAAGGTGAGGACGGGGAGACGTTCGGGGACTTCGTGACGCGCGTGGGTATCGCGTGAGTGTGTTGCTCGTTGGCGCTGGTCCCGGGTCGGCCGACCTGTTGACCCTTCGCGCGGCGCGCGCGCTCGAGAGCGCGGAGGTCGTCGTCCACGATCGACTCATTGATCCCAGCGTGCTCGCGCTAGTGCGTCACTCGGCCAAATTGATCAACGTCGGTAAGGGGCCCGGCGATGGGTTCACGCAGGGCCACATCAACGATCTACTCATCGAACTCGCGCAGCGCTACGAACGTGTGGTGCGGCTCAAGGGGGGCGACCCCTTCGTCTTTGGACGTGGTGGTGAGGAGTGGCTGGCGCTGCGTGCGGCGGGCGTGGCGGTCGAGGTCGTGCCTGGTCTGACGTCGGCCCTGGCCGGTCCGTTGGCCGGCGGCATCCCCGTCACGCATCGCGGATTCAGTCGTGGCGTCGTCATCATCACTGGTCACGGCGCTGACGATGATGCCGTTGACCTCGTGGGGCTCGGACGCAGTGAATTGACCTTGGTGATCTTGATGGGGGTCGCGCAGCGCGCGCGTCTGGCGCGAGCACTCATCGACGACGGTCGTCCGGCGACGACGCCCGTGGCCGTCATCGAACGCGCCTGGACCGCGAGTCAACGCACTCGGCGCAGCGTCTTAGGAAAACTCGGCGACCTCGACGTTCACGCGCCGGCCATCATTGTCGTAGGCGCCGTCGCGGCGCTCGACCTCAGCGAGACTTTGGCGTTTGTCGGATCGGGCGTGAGCGTCGGCTGATGCTGCCCCTCGCCTTCAAGCTCGAAGGTGCCGAGTGCCTCGTCCTCGGCGCGGGCAACGTTGGTGCGTATAAAGCGCGCCAACTGCTCGACGCGGGCGCGCGCGTCCACGTCATTAGTCCCGAAGTGATTGGTGAGCTTCCCGACGGGCTCGCGAGTTTGCAAGTTCGTCCCTACCAACGCGGCGACCTCGAGGGCTACGCGCTCGTGGTCTCGGCGACGGCGAACGGGCCGGTCAATGACGAAATCGTCGCCGAGGCGCGCGAGCGCCGCGTGTGGCTCAACGTCGTTGACGATCTCGAACGCTCCAACTTTTATTTCATGGCGCTCGTTCGTCGAGGCGAGGTCTGCGTCGCGGTCACGACCCAGGGTGCCTCACCGGCCCTCGCCCAAGAGTTGCGTGATCGCGTGTCGGCCGTGGTCCCCGCGTCGGCCGCCACCGCGGCGACGGCGCTACGCGCCGAGCGCCGTCGACTCCACGAGTTGGGGGAGACGACCGAAGGGCGCGACTGGCGTGGCCTTGTTCGTCAACTGCTCGACGACGAACCCGCTTAGTCTTTCGCGGTCCGTAACGGTCGAAAGAGGGTGTCGAGCCGCGCGAGCTCATCGAGCATGAGCTGCGCCGCTCTTTCGTTGGCCTCACTCGGGGTGAAGTCGCCGTCGACGACGGGGGTAAGTCGGGTGCTCACCGGCACTTCGCCAGCAAAGCGCAGCCCGAGGGCGAGCACGACGGGCTTGAGGGCCTGGAGCGAGCGCACACCGCTTGATACGCCCCCGTAAGCCACCAGCCCCACGGGTTTGTTGTGCCACTCGTGGTACAAGAAATCGAGGGCGTTCTTGAGCGCCGCGTTGAAACTGTGGTTGTACTCGGGCGTGACGAAGATGAACGCGTCGGCGTCGTCGATCGATTGGGACCAGGCGATGCTGTGGGGATGAACGTAGCGACGCGTCGACGCCTGTTCGGGTTCGTCGAGGAGTGGCAAGTTAACGTCGCGCAGGTCGACCAGTTCGACGCGAAAGTCGCCCCGTTCGCTCGCGCGCGCCACGACCCAGCGCGCGATGACGTCACCGATCCGTACGGGACGAGTGCTGGCAATAATGACCTTGAGTAGGGGGCGATCGTTCATGGGGACTTCCACGATAGCGAGTCTCGAACGAAGTTCAGACTTGTCGCCGCTGGCTTATGCGACCCCTATGACCAGGAGTTACACAGCGGGCTTCCTTTCGACGGCTTGTTTTGAACAAATAAGATAGAAACATGGCCAAGCAGGCGCGATCCCAAGCGGTGATGGCGGCAGTGCTCGACGCGGTCTCGGAACGCCTCATGACGAGTGATGAGTCGCTCCTGCGCATTCCCGAAATCTGCGAAGCCACGGGCGTCAACTACGGCTCGGTCTATCACCACTTCGGTTCGCGTGAAGGCGTTATCGACGCCGCCTACCACCTCATGTTCTCGCGCCTGGTCGCCGAAGACTTCGAGCGAGTGACCAACGTCATGTCCAAGGCCACGTCGTACGAGGAGTACGTCTTTGGCATGATTCCCCTGATTGCGTCGGTCTCGTCAGGGGTGGAGCGTCGAGCGCGACGCGCCCTACGCGCGCGCATCGTGGCGGCGGCGACGACACGCGTCGAACTCCACGCGTTGATCGCGCGTTCACAGGCCGAGAACACCAAGACGCTGACGCAACTCGTGACCTTTGGCCAAGAACGCGGGTGGCTGCGCCAAGACGTGGACGCGCGTTTCGTGGCCGTGCTCTTGCAGATTCTTCTCTTCGGACGCGTGCTCGACGACGTGTCACTGACGCCGATGAGCGACGATCTCTGGGAGCGCAACGCGAGCGTCTTGTTCGTCTCGATGCTGACCGATCCCTCCGCCTAGCGACACCCGCGTCGCTGTGGTGAACTGGCCGTATGGTCCTTCGCCGGATACTCGTCGCCGCGGCACTCGGTGTTGGCCTGATCGGTGCCGTGTTAAACCCGCACTGCGAGCGAGGCGTCATGCCCATCTCGACGCCGTGTGAGGCGGGAGCACTGTCGTCGGCCTTTCGAGGTCCACTTGCCCTCGTGCGTTTGGACAACTACGGCTGTCAGGGCCCGTGGGCGTTCGCGTGGGCCACGATTGGCCACGGTACCGCGCAAGTAGGCGTGACCGAAGTGCTGCGTTTCGACCTGACGACGTCGCGTTGGCGTTTCGCCTCGCGGGCCGTCGTGTGCGTGGGTTCAACGTTGCCGGCGAGCATCAATCGATTGGGCTGTCACTCCAACTAACGCGGTGTTGTCCACGACGTACGTAAGGCCAGTCACCTACGCTGACGTTGTGCGACGTCGAGGATTGGCTTCACTGGCCTGGGCGTCGGCGCAGGACCTGTTCGATCAACGCACGGCTTTTGGACGACTCGCGCTCGTGCACGTCATCATGATGGCCGGTGACACCATGGTCACCGTGTCACTGGCCGGTTCGTTGTTTTTCTCGGTCTCGCCCACCGAGGCCAAGAGCAAGGTCTTGCTCTACCTCTTGATCACGATCGCGCCCTTTGCGGTGGTTTCGCCAATTCTCGGACCGCTCATCGATCGCTCGGCCAACGGACGGCGGATTCTGGTCGCGCTGTCGGCCCTCGCGCGCGCGCTTCTGTGTTGGTCAATGGCCCAACACCTCAATTCGTTCTGGCTCTTCCCCGAGGCGTTCTTGGTGCTCGTCTCGTCGAAGCTCTACGTCGTCACCCGCGGCGCCCTGGTACCCGAGATGGCCCGCACCGATCAGTTTCGCGAACACGCGGCCCAGGTCGGACCGGCCGGTTGGCCCAGTGACAGTGGCGCCGACGAAGAGGGTTACGCCGGTTTCAACGCGCAGCTCACCTTGCTCGGTACCTTCGTCGGCCTCGTGGCGGGCTCGGTTGCGGCCGCACTCTTAAAGGGCGTGAGCGCGGCGAGCGTGTTGTTCGTCGCGACGTTCGTCTTCGCGGCCGGAACCGTAGCGAGCTTGCGCCTCCAGCGTCCCGTGAAGATTGTTCGTGATCAAGTGAGTGGACTGAGTCAGCGCGAGCGTGACTACCACGCCCTCGCGCCGCTCGGGAATCGCGAGGTCACCTGGGGACTCGGCGCCGCGGCCCTGTTGCGCTTTGGCGTCGGCTTCGCGACGTTCCTGCTGGCCTTTGGACTGCGTCGCGAGCACGCCGGACTGGGATGGTTCGCCGGCGCGCTGGCCCTCAGTGGCGTGGGCGCGTTGGTCGGCCTCGCCTTCGTGACGCGCCTGCGACGGCGACTGAGTGAGTCAACGATGTTGGCGTTGGCGCTCCTCATGACCGGGGTGGGAGCGTACGTCGCGGGCCAGCGCGCGGACTTGGTGGCCCAAGTGATCCTGGCGGGCTGGATTGGCCTGTGGGCCGCGGTCGCCCAGCCCAGTTTTGACGCCATCACCCAACGCCACGTGGCGCCCGGCGCGCAGGGCCGGATCTTCGCCCGGTTCGCCGTTCGCCAGCAACTGCTGTGGGTCGTCGGGGCGCTCATCCCCGTCGCCGTTACGCTCTCGTTTTCACTGGGCGACCGACTGCTCGCCTACGTCTTAGTGGCCGGTGGATTGTTCTACGGCGTGGGTCGTCGCTTCGTCCGCGCCGCCGCCTGACATTCCTATTTATGCTGGACGCACTATGGCGTACGCACCCAAAATGAAAGATGGCGCCGATTTCGCGCACGTCGTGGTCATCGGTGGTGGTTTCGCCGGCGTCGCGGTCGCGCGAGGTCTCGCGAAGAAGAAGGTTCGCGTGACCATCATCGATAAGCACAATTTCCATACCTTCTTGCCACTGCTCTATCAGGTCGCGACGGCCGGACTCGAACCGGCCGACGTGGCCTACCCAATTCGCACCATCTTCGGTGAGGCGCCGAACGTCCGTTTTCGCCACGCCAAGGTGCGCGAGGTCGATCAGGCGCGTAACTGCGTGGTGCTCGAAGACGGCTCGGAACTCGCCTACGACCACTTGGTCGTGGCCACCGGGGCCACCGCCTCGTACTTCGGAATCCCGGGCGCGTCGCGCTACGCCCTGCCGTTGTACTCCCTGGCCGACGCTCGCAAGCTCCGCAATCGATTGCTGCTCTCGTTGGAGCGCGCCGACGTTGAGGCCGAGCACGCCTCGGTCGCGTTGAACTTCGTCGTCGTGGGTGGTGGTCCGACGGGTGTGGAGACCGCGGGCGCGCTGTCCGAGCTCATTGGCGTCGCGATTAAGCGCGACGGACTTCAACTCGACGCGACCAAGGTTCGCGTGCGGCTCATCGACCTCGCGCCGCGACTACTGACGGCCTTTCCCGAGTCGGCGAGCAAGTACGCGAAGAAGGAACTCGAAAGCATGGGCGTCGACATTGAGTTCGGACGCAGCGTGGTCGAGGTCGAAGAGCACGCCCTGCGCTTCGCCGACGGCGAGCGTCTCGAGGCGGCCGCGGTCATCTGGGCCGCCGGCGTGACCGCGTCGGGCACCCTCGCGACGGACCTGCAAGCGTCGACGGGCCCGGGTGGTCGCGTGCGCGTGACCAGTGACCTCCGCGTTCTCGAAAGCACCAACGTCTGGGCGGTGGGTGACGGCGCGGCCGTGCCCGACGCGGAGGGCAACTTCTGCCCGCAGCTCGCGCCGGTCGCCATTCAATCGGGTAAGCACTGCGCGCGACAGATTCTGCGCGTGTTGGACGGTCAGTCGCCCGAGCCCTTCGTCTACAAAAACAAGGGCATCATGGCCACGATTGGCCGTCGCGCGGCGGTCGCGAAGCTGCCGGTGGGCGGCGTCATCCGCGGCACGCTGGGCTGGTTGGCGTGGCTGGGACTGCACCTGTGGTACCTAGTGGGCTTTCGCAACCGCCTGCGCGTGATGATCAATTGGACGTGGCGCTACTTCGATTGGCCCTCGGGTCCGCGACTCATCGTCGCCGACGCCGAAACGGCCGACTAGGCGAGGCGAGCCTCGAGGTCGTCGACGAAGGCGGCCAACTTGGCGGGTAGACGTTCACCGAACTGCGCGTAGTGTTCGCGCAGTCGCGGCACTTCGTCGCGCCACTCGTGCTCGTGCACCGTGAGCAACTCTTCGAGGTCCGCCGCGCTGACGTTGAGACCTTCCACGTTGATGGCGCCGGTCGTGGGCACGTAGCCAATGGGCGTTTCCTTCGCGTCGCCGCGGCCGGCGGTGCGCTCAAAGACCCACTCGAGCACGCGGGAGTTCTCGCCGTAGCCGGGCCACAGCCAGCGGCCGTCGTCGCTCTTGCGGAACCAGTTGACGTAGAAGATCTTGGGCAACTTGTCCTCGTCGAAGCGCTCGGAGAACTTCAACCAGTGCGCGAAGTAGTCGGCCATGTTGTAGCCACAAAAGGGCAGCATGGCGAAGGGGTCGCGTCGCAGGTTGCCGACCGCCCCGGTCGCGGCCGCGGTGGTCTCGGAGGCCATGATCGAGCCCAGGAACACGCCGTGGTCCCAACTGCGCGACTGAAAGACGAGAGGCACGACGCTCGCGCGTCGCCCACCAAAGAGAATCGCGTCGATCGGCACGCCGGCCGGGTCCTCCCACTCGGGGGCAATGGCGGGGTCTTGACCGGCGGGCGCGGTGAAGCGCGAGTTCGGGTGCGCGGCGGGCGTACCCAGATCCTTACTCCAGGGCTGGCCCTTCCAATCGGTCAGTCCGGCGGGGGGCTCGCCGAGTCCTTCCCACCAGACGTCACCGTCGGCGGTCAGTGCGGTGTTCGTGAAAATCGTGTTCGCCTCGATGGAGTACATGGCGTTGGGGTTGGTGTCCATATTGGTACCCGGCGCCACGCCAAAGAAGCCGGCCTCGGGATTGATCGCGTAGAGGCGCCCGTCGGGACCCGGCTTCATCCAGCAGATGTCGTCGCCGATGGTTTCCACTTTCCAACCGGGCAAGGTGGGGACCAACATCGCGAGGTTCGTCTTACCGCAGGCGCTCGGGAAGGCCGCGCTGACGTAGCGCGATTCACCCGCGGGGTTCGTGAGCTTCAAGATCAACATGTGTTCGGCCAACCAGCCGGCGTCGCGCGCCAGCACCGAGGCGATGCGCAGCGCGAAGCACTTCTTACCGAGCAAGGCGTTGCCGCCGTAGCCCGAGCCGTAGGAGATGATCTCGGCGGTCTCGGGGAAGTGGACGATGTACTTTCGCTCCGCGTCGCAGGGCCACGGCACGTCAACCGCGCCCTCGGCGAGTGGGGCGCCGACCGAATGCAGGCAGGGCACGAAATCACCGGTGTCACCGAGGACGTCGAGCGCGCCGCGACCCATGCGGGTCATGATGCGCATGGACACGGCCACGTAGGGCGAGTCGGTGATCTCCACGCCAATGTGGCTGATGTTCGATCCGAGCGGGCCCATGGAGAACGGGACGACGTACATGGTGCGCCCCTTCATCGATCCTTCGAAGAGACCCTTCAAGGTCGCGCGCATCTCCGTGGGGTCGGTCCAGTTGTTCGTCGGACCGGCGTCGATCTCTTTCTCGGAGCAGATGAACGTGCGGTCCTCGACGCGGGCCACGTCGCCCGGGTCCGACGTGGCGTAGTAACTGTTCGGTCGCTTCGCGTCAGAGAGTTTGGTGAAGGTGCCGTTGTTGACGAGCAGCTGACAAAGTTCGTCGTACTCTTCGGCCGATCCGTCGCACCAGTGGATACGATCGGGAGTAGTGAGCCGCGCCACTTCCTCCACCCATTCGATGAGCTTCTTGTTCTTGGTTGGGTACGTCACGAGTCCCTCTTCCGTACGACCGATTTCGTCCCGTTACGAAATCGCACTGTAAATTGCCGTCATGAACGTGCCGGCGGACCCAACCAATCCCTTGCGGGAGCTCAGTCGGCACGAAGATGACGTATTGGAGCGTATCGGCAAAATTGTGTCCGAGCGCACCACCGTGCGCGGGGAACGCCACGTGGGTGACGACGCGGCGGTGCTGCGACCGCTGGTGGGTGAAGCGATTGTGTCGACCGACGTCGCGGTGTGGGGTGTGCACTTGGACGCTGAACTCTTTTCACTGCGCGACCTTGGCTTCAAGGCGGTGGCGGCGGCGGTGTCGGACTTAGCGGCCATGGGCGCGCGCGCTCGCGCGTTGGTGTTGGCCGTCGTCGCGCCCGCGGGTACCGATCTCGAAGAGTTGCACTACGGCGCCGCCGACGCCGCGCAACTTACCGGTTGTCCCATCGTGGGCGGGGACCTTTCGCGCGGTGTTCAAGTGAGCGTCGCGGTGACCGTGCTCGGGGAGTGTCCCGGTGGGGGCGCGGTGTTGCGCAGCGGCGCGCGACCCGGCGACGAGATTTTGGTGACGGGCCCACTCGGTTCCTCGTCGGCCGGTCTGCGACGACGTCGAGCGGGCGCGCCGTTGAGCGATGAGTTAGTGCTCGCGCACCGTCGTCCCTGGCCGCGGCTGCGCGAAGGAATGGCGGCGCGCGACGCCGGCGCGAGCGCGATGATGGACCTGAGTGACGGGCTGGGCCTTGATTTGCACCGACTGGCCGACGCGTCGGGGGTGGGTTTTGAACTCGATGACGTCCCGGTCGCCAGTGGCGCGACGCGCGACGAGGCCATCAGCGGGGGCGAGGACTACGAGCTCGTGATCACGACGGCGAACGCCGCGCGACTGCGGTTGCTCTTTCACGACCGGGGGCTGCGTGCGCCAATCTCAATTGGACGGGTCGTGGAACGCGTCGATCGACGTCGCTTAGGAAGTGAGCCCTTTGACCGAAAGGGCTTTGAGCACGAGCTCTAGAAGTCGTTAGGCCTCGACGCGACGAGCGGGCTTGGTGACCTTGCCCGAGCGAAGGCAACCCGTGCAAACGTTCAGGCGCTTGGGCGTGCCACCAACCAGCGCGCGCACGCGCTGAATGTTCGGGTTCCAACGACGCTTGGTGCGACGGTGCGAGTGCGAGACGTTCATGCCAAACGAGGGCTTCTTGCCGCAGAGTTCGCAGACTGATGCCATGGTGACGTATCTCCTTCGCGTCGGGACGAACGTCGTCCCGGGCCCTCAATTAATCGAAGGACCATTGTAGCATCGCTACCGATGACCACCACCACGACGCTGTCGGCCCACGATCTGCGCGCCGCGATGGCGGCCTTCGGTCAACTCCTGACCAGCCACCGCGAGGTGATCAACCGTTTGAACGTCTTTCCGGTCCCCGACGGGGATACGGGCACGAATATGGCCCTCACCGTGGACTCCGTGCTCGCCGAGCTCGGCCAACGCCAGGACGACTCACTCGCCGCGACCACCCACGCCATCGCCCACGGGTCGCTCATGGGAGCCCGCGGTAACTCCGGGGTCATTTTGTCCCAACTGCTGCGCGGACTGGTCGCGGACTTCGCGGGCGAACGCGTGAACGCCAAGCAGTTGGCGAGTGCGCTCGAACACGCCGACGAGCTCGCGCGTCAAGCCGTCGCGCGACCCATCGAGGGGACGATTCTCTCCGTCGCGCGCGCCGGCGCCAAGGGCGCGCGCGCCAACGACGCGAACTTGACGGCGTTAGTGCGCGGCGCGCGCGATCAAGCACGCGTCGCGCTCGCCTACACCCCCGAACAGCTACCGGTGCTGAAGGAGGCCGGGGTTGTGGACTCGGGCGGGAGTGGTCTCGCGCTCTTCTTTGACGCGTTGTGTCACGTCGTGGCGGGCGATCCCTTGCCCGAGGCGCCGTCGGTCGAGTCGCTCCAGGCACCGCCCGTGGCGGCGCAGCCGCACGGTGGCGCCGTGGATGAGTTGCGCTACGAGGTGATGTACCTACTCGACGCCGACGACGCCAAGATGCACGATTTTCGACGAGTCTGGGAGGGACTCGGCGACTCCATCGTGATCGTCGGCGGTGACGGTCTCTACAACTGCCACATTCACACCGACGACGTCGGCGCCGCCATCGAGGCGGCCCTCGACGCGGGTCGACCCCGCCAAATCCGCGTGACGGACCTCGCCGAGCAGGTGCTCGAGGAGCGCTGGGTGCGCGAAGCGCACGCGATGGACGAACCCGACGACGCCGGTCCGCCACCCACGACGGCGGTGGTCGCCGTGGTGGTCGGTGAGGGCGTGGGGCGGATCTTTCGCTCCCTCGGCGTGCGCCAGCTCGTACGCGGTGGCCAGTCGATGAACCCCTCGACGGCCGATCTCGTCGCCGCCGTCAACGCGACCGGTGCCGATCAGGTCGTGATTTTGCCGAACAATAAGAACATCGTGGCCGTCGCCGAACAGGTCGACGCGCTAGTTGACGCGCGCGTCGTGGTCGTGGCGACCAAGTCCATCGTCGAGGGCTTCGCGGCCCTACTCAACTACGACCCCGACGCGTCGGGTGAGGAAAACCAGCGCGCGATGCGCGAGTCGGCGAGCAACGTAGTGGCCGGTGAGGTGACCCGCGCGGTGCGTGACACCGCGACCGCCGCGGGCGAGGTCCGCGTCGGCGACTGGATTGGGCTCAGTGCCGACGGCGTCGTGTCGATCGCGGACTCGTTGGTGGGCGCGAGTGCGCAACTACTCGAACGCATTATCCGACCCGAGCACGAACTACTCACGATCATCGAGGGCGACGGATCGTCGCCCGCCGACACTCGACGCCTCAGTGACCTCTTGGCCGACGAGCACCCCGCCCTCGCCGTTGAGGTGCACCACGGCGGCCAGCCCCTCTACCCCTACTACTTCGGTTTCGAGTGAGCGAAGCGCCGGCGCGTCCCCTTCGCGCGCTCGGTGACGTGCCGGTCAGTCACCTGCGCCACCTTGGTGAAAAGCGCACGGCCGCCCTTGGCTCGATGGGCATCGACAACGTCTTCGACCTAATTACCCACTATCCGCGCCTGCACGTCGATCGCACGCGACGGGCCGAACTTTCCGAACTGTCGGTGGGCGAGAGCGCCGCCGTACTCGGCGAGGTCACGAAGGTCGCGGCGCGGCGCACGCGCAACGCGCGCGCGCTGGTGGAGTTGAGTGTGAGTGACGACGGCGGATCGTTTCGCGTCGTTTTCTTTAATCAGGCCTGGCGGGAACGGCAACTTCCCGTCGGGACCCAGGCGCTGTTCTTCGGTACGGTCGGCGAGTACCAGGGCCGACGCCAGATGACCAACCCCATCGTGGACGTCATCGTCGGACCGTCGGGCGAGTCGCGTGACCCCACGCGGGTGGGGCGCATGGTGTCGATCTACCCGGCCTCGGGCAAGGCGGGACTCACGAGTTGGGAGCTCGGCGGCTTCATCGAAGAGTCGTTACGGCGTGCCGGGCCCCTTCTCGATCCCCTCGACGACGCGACACGCGCACGATTTTCTCTCATTGATCGCACCGCGGCCTACTTTCAGATCCACCTCCCGCGCGAGCGTGACGACGTCGCGCCAGCCAAGCGTCGCTTGATCTTCGACGAGTTTTTGCGCCTGCAGACCCTGATCGCGCTGCGCCGTCGCCACCTCGCGACCCACGCCCACGGCATCGCCCACGAGCTCGATCTCACTGACCTCGAGGTGGCGCCGGGGGCCCCCAGCACCCTCGACGACACGCTCGTTCGTCGCTTTCTCGCGGGCCACACCTTCGCGCTCACGGGCGCGCAGCGTCGGGTTCTGCGGGAGATCTTCACCGACCTCGCCGCGCCCCTACCCATGAATCGTCTCCTCCAGGGCGACGTCGGTTCGGGCAAGACGATGGTGTCGTTGGTCGCCCTGCTCGCCGTCATCGAGCACGCGCGCCAGGGCGTGTTGATGGCCCCGACCGAGGTCTTAGCCGAACAGCACGCCGCGGCCCTTCGCCGCGACGTCGCGGATCTCACGGTGCTCGACCCTCGCGCCCTCGGCGGACGTCGAGGCGTGCGCGTCGCGCTGCTCAGTGGCAAGACGCGCGTGAAGGAGCGACAGGAGATCTTGGCGGGCCTCCGCGAGGGTGCGGTTGACGTCGTCGTGGGCACGCACGCCCTTTTGAGTGAGGACGTGCGTTTCACGTCCCTGGGCTTGATCGTGATTGACGAGCAACACCGCTTCG
>JANWIR010000013.1 GCA_025449805.1 Acidimicrobiales bacterium
GATTCGACAGACTCAAGACCTTGAACTGATCGAGCGTCGACATGGGCGTCAGCGAGCAGAGTTGCCATGATCGGATTCCCGGGTCGTCGTCCAGCGCCACATTCTGCTGGAGGCACTCATCGGCGAACACCTCGCTTTGCAACGCGCGTAACGCCTTGACGGCCGAGGTCGTGGAGGCGAGTAGTGCGCGCTCAATCTCCACGCTGTCACAACATCGATCGTCCACCAACGCGCGCGGGTACGGCGCGTCCTTGAGCCACTTCGTTACCTGCATACATTCGCGACCTTCGACCATTAACAGCGTCTGTCCATCCGAGAGTCGTTGACTGGCCAAGATTTCGACCACGGTGCCCACTGACGTGCGCTCGTCCTCGCCACCTACCTCGGAACCACGGGAGATCAAACACGTGCCGAACTGTCGCTCCACGTCGGCCAGTAGTGCGTGATAGCGCTCCTCAAAGACGCACAGACCCACCGTTTGAAAAGGGAAAACGACCATCCCGAGCGGGAACATGGCGAGTGGTCGTTCGGTCACCTCTCCACACTAAAGGTGAACGGCACGTGAACGTACTCCTTCGCGAGTCGATTCGCGACAGCGCGTAGAGCTCGCCCGCGGTGACTCACGTCGTTCTTCTGCGCCGGACTCAATTCGGCGAGCGTACGTTCCGGCGTTTCGTTGGGAATGAAGACCGGATCGTAGCCAAAGCCGCCCGTTCCTCGACGCTGCTCCGCGATGGACCCCTCCAAGACGCCCTCAACACAGAAGGACTCACCGTTGGGGTAGGCGACCGCGATCACCGTGCGAAACCGCGCCCCGCGCGCCGGGGTCGCCACGCCGAGCAGTTCGGTCAGGAGCTTCTCGACGTTCTCGTCGTAACTCGCCCGCTCCCCCGCGTAGCGAGCGCTGTAGACCCCGGGCGCGCCGTCGAGCGCGTCGACGAAGAGCCCCGTGTCGTCTGCGATGGCGGCGAAACCGGTCGCGCGCACGAGCGCGTACGCCTTTAACAACGCGTTCCCCTCGAGGGTCGTTTCGGTCTCGTCCACCTCCGCCACGTCGTCGGGGCGCGCACGAAGGCGGATACCCAACGGTTCTAAGACTGCGCGCATCTCTTCGGCCTTGTGGGCGTTCGCGGTCGCCAGTACGAAGTCCGTCACGCGCGCGCCGTCGGTGGTGTCGCCAAGAGCTCGCGCTGGACGTCGTGAATCCGGGCGATGCCCGCCGTAGCCAGATCGAGCAGTTCGTCGAGCTGGCTGCGCGAGAACGCGACCTGCTCGGCGGTGCCCTGGACTTCCACGAACGAACCGCTACCGGTCATCACCACGTTCATGTCCGTGTCGGCGCGCGCGTCCTCCTCGTAGGGCAGGTCCAACATCGCCACGCCGTCGACCAGTCCCACCGACACCGCCGCCACGAGGTCACTTAAGGCGTGTTCTTTGATGACGCCCTGTTGCACCAAACGCGTAATCGCGTCGTGCAGGGCCACGTAGCCCCCACAGATGGACGCGGTGCGCGTCCCGCCGTCGGCCTGGAGTACGTCACAGTCGACCGTGATTTGGACGTCCGCCAACAACTCGAGACGCGTGACGGTGCGTAGTGAGCGACCAATCAGGCGCTGAATCTCCTGCGTACGCCCCGATTGCTTGCCCTTGGCGGCCTCGCGGCTGGCCCGGTCGGGCGTCGAGCCGGGCAGCAGTGAGTACTCGGCCGTCACCCAGCCCTTGCCACTGTTCTTGAGCCAACGCGGTACGTCGGTCTCCACCGAGGCCGTGCACAGCACCCGGGTGCGACCGAAACTCACGAGGACCGAGCCCGCGGCCATCTCCGTGAAGTCGCGCTCGAAGCGAAGGGGTCTCGCTTCATCCGTTCGGCGTCCGTCAGCGCGGATGAGTGACATTGATCAACCTCTCGTTGTGGGGTGCGGCACCACGGTAGTAGAACCGGCCCATCGCGAGAACGTTAGAAGTAGATGATCCGCTTCGCGCGTTCGACGACCTCATCGATGTCGTCACTCCACGCCCCCGTGGAGAGGTACTTCCATCCGTCGTCGCAGACGATGGTCACGATGGTCGCCGTCTGGTCTTCGGGTATGGTCAGCGCGCACTTGACGGCGCCCGCCATAATCGCGCCCGACGAGATTCCCGCAAACAGACCAACCTCGGTGAGTCGGCGTACCCACTCAATGGACTCCTTGGGCCGCACGACCACTTTGCGGTCCAACAATTCGGCGCCGTGGTTGTCCGTAAAGATCGGCGGAATATAGCCGTCCTCGAGACTGCGCAGTCCGTCAACCATCTCACCGCTCGGTGGCTCAATCGCCCAAATCTGCGTTTCGGGTTTGTGTTCCTTTAAGAATCGGCCCACGCCCATCAAGGTGCCCGACGTGCCGAGCCCCGCCACGAAGTGGGTGATCTCGGGTACGTCACGCAAGATTTCGGGCCCGGTAGTGGTGTAGTGCGCCGCGGGGTTAGCCGGGTTGGCGTACTGGTAGAGGAAGATCCACTCGGGATTCGCGGCACTGAGCGACTGGGCCAGCCGGACCGCACCGTTTGAACCCTCACTACCGGGCGAGACGATGATCTCGGCACCCCAGGCGAGCAAAAGTTGGCGGCGTTCGGGCGAGACGTTAGACGGCAGGACGACCTTCAGGTGGTAGCCACGCAGACGACAGACCATGGCCAGGGCGATGCCGGTGTTGCCCGACGAGGGCTCGATCAGGATTTGGTTCGGCTTACCGGGAATCAAGAGTCCGTCGCGTTCCGCCGCGTTCACCAGCGAGACCGCGACGCGGTCCTTCACTGACCCGGCGGGATTACGACCCTCGAGTTTGGCCAAGATCGACACGTTCGCTCGCGGCGACAACGCGCTGACGTCGACGACGGGCGTGTCGCCCACCAGATCGAGGACCGACGCGTAACGGGTCACTACCGGGCGCCTCCGGCCACCGCCGGCAACAACGTGATTTCGTCATCATTCGCGACCGGCGCGTCAACGCCACCGAGGTAACGCACGTCGTCGTCGTTCACGTACACGTTCAAGAAACGGTGCAACGTACCGTCGTCGTTCAGGAGTTGGCCCTTGATGGCGGGGTACGTGGCGGTCAGGTTTTCGAGAACCTGTCCGATGGTGGCACCCTCAACGGTGACCTGATTCTGCCCACCCATCGCGGGGCGTAACACCGTGGGGATGCGTACGACTGCCGACATGGCAACTCCTAACGAGGGAACCTCAATTGATGACCTACGAAGTCAACTTTATCGGTCCGGGCCCTGCTCGTGACTCGATTCCGCCGCCGCGACCACCAGATCCTCCTCGGTGACCTCGCCGGCCACGACGCGATAACTGCGCACCACGGTGTCGGGGTCGCGCAGTGAAATCAACACGTAATGCCAATTGGGATCGGGAGCTTGGCGCACGTCAGTGGGACTGGGGTAGGCCTCGGAGTGGGTGTGCGAGTGAAAGACCCCCATGACCTCCAAGCCTTCGTCGTCGGCTCGACGAAACGTGCGCAGCAGCACCTTGGGGTCGATTTCGTAGAGCTTGGCCGATTCGGCGACGTTCGGACTTGCCACGACGTCACGCACGACGCCGTCGGCGGTTCCCAGCAAGAGGCCGCAGCCCTCGAGTGGGAGCGCGCGAAGACAGATCGCGATCATCGCGTCGCGCTGGTCCAAACGAACGGTAAGCACGCCGTCACCCTAGTGAGCCCCGGGCGTGGACGGGACTTCTCACTACGCTCTAGTGCGTGGCTAGAGCCAAGCGCATGCAAGAGCGGCGGGCCAAGGCTCGCGACGGCGCGACCAAGGGTGACCGGGTCGTGGCCACCAACCGTCGTGCCCGTCACGACTACGAGATCATCGACACGCTCGAATGTGGACTCGTGCTGACGGGCTCTGAGGTGAAGTCGCTGCGCGAGGGTCGCGCTCAAATTGCCGAGGGTTACGCGCGCGTCGATGACGGGGAACTCTGGCTCTTTCAGACCCACGTCCCACCGTGGGCGTTCGCGGTGGGCTTTGGCAGTCACGACCCTGATCGCAAGCGCAAGCTTCTCGCCCACCGGCACCAAATTGAAAAATGGCATCAGTTAATGCGAACCCAACCGCTCACGATGGTGCCCCTACAGCTGTACTTCAAAGACGGGCGCGCCAAACTAGAACTCGCGCTCGTCAAGGGCCGCACGCTCTACGACCGGCGAAACGCCATCGCGAAACGCGACGCCGAGCGCGACATGGCCCGCGTCACGAAGAATCTTGAGCGCTACTCCTAGCCCGCCGACGTTCATTTTGCCCGGCCCGGTACACTGAGCGTGCGGTCACGTTGGCCGTACGAGGGGGTGAGTTGTTTCGACATTGGTCGTCGAGGTGAAAGAAGCGAGCCGTGGTCACCGGAGCCACGTAAAAGAGCCGGTAACAATAAATAAACGCCAAGCCTCAGCTTGCGCTTGCTGCTTAGGTAGCAACATCCGCCTGGACCCAGCCCTACGGTCTAGATAACGGGTGTCATGAAGTAGGGCTTACTTAGATCACTCGTTGATGGCGTTCTAAGGAAATTTCAGTCAACTACGGAGTGGCAGTGGTGCTGGTGCCAGAGCCACTCTCGACAATTGCTCACCAGCTGCGCTCGGAGAATGTTCACTAAGAAGCTGATGGACCTGGGTTCGTTACCCAGCACCTCCAAGGATCGTCAGGGTTCGCTCTGAAGGTTGTTGGAGGTGAACTCACACTCAATCGGTGCAGTGCCGTTAACCAAGGGCGGCGGCGAGAGCGGCGAAGTGAAGCCCCGCGCCCACCAACGTGAAGGCGTGAAAGAGTTCGTGGTAGCCAAATATGGTCTTCCAGAGTGTGGGTCGCTTCAGCGCGTAACAGACGGCCCCGAGCGAATACGCCAGGCCACCGGCGACGATGAGCCAAAAACACGTCGCGCCACCGCCACGATAGATCTGGGGTAGCACCCCAACGGCCGCCCAGCCCACGACGAGGTAGGGCACCGTGTTGACCCATTTGGGCGTATCCAGTGCCAGTTGACGTACCGCGACGCCGGCCAGCGCGCCCCCGCCAATAACGGCCAGCAGCACCACGCGCACCGTGCCGTGCATCGTAAGACCCGCGATGGCGAAGTACGAACCCGTTATCGCCAAGAAGATGGCCGAATGATCGGCCCGTCGCCACGCCCGACGTCGCGAGGGGCTCCACTGGACGCGGTGAAAGAGGGCGCTCGTGACCATCATGGCGCCCACGCCCACGACGTAACACGCCACCCAGCCGACCTGTGGCCACGTGCGGGCCTTCGCGAAAAGCAAGGGCGACGAGAGGACGAGCGCCGGTGCGCCAACGGCGTGCAACCAGCCGCGTAACAGGGGCCGCCCTCCCGGGGGCGTCGACGTCGGCGATGGTGCGCTCACGCCGTCACCCTAGGTCCCACTCGCTCGGGCGTACCGCGAGCGCGCGGGCGTCGCGAGATTACGATTGCCCGATGAAAGTTTCGCCGTGAAGCGCGCGCTGTACATACTGACCGACCTCGGCTGCCTCGTCGTCTTCGTCGCCATTGGTCGCTCCTCGCACCACGACGGTTTACGCGTGGGCGGCATGGTATCGACGCTGTGGCCCTTCGTCGTCGGCCTGGCCGTCGCGTGGGTCCTGCTCCAACGCCGGCGCCGTCGCGGTGACGCGCCGCGCGACGCCGCACTCGTGGTCGTCGTTACGGTGGCGTTGGGAATGATCCTGCGCGTGGTCGCGGGTCAAGGCACCGCCCTCGCCTTTATCGCCGTCGCGCTCGCCTTCCTCACGCTCATGATGGGCGGTTGGCGAATCGTCGCCAGTTTCGCGCGTCGACGTCGTTCGTTCAGGCGTCGCTAGCGCGCGTCGAGAAAGTCCGTCGCCGCTCGTCGCACTCGCGCTACCGGATCGTCGAGCAACTCCTTGGCCTGGGGAATCGCGTCAACCACCTCACGTCGCGTCGCCACCCGAAGCGCCATCTCCCGAACGCGCCACGACTCGTCGCCGAGACACGTGACGACTGCGGGCGCTTGGCGCGCCGCCCAGCAATAGAGCATCGCGCGCAATGCCCAGACCCGGGGCCAGTAGCCTTCCACGCCGCCTTCGTGTCCTTCGAGGACGTGCTGGGCGTGGCGACCCGATAGTCCCCTCAGAAACGTGGCGTCAACGTCGCCGCGCATCAAGACGTCGAGGCAGCGCTCGACGACCCACGGCTCCCCCTCGCGCTCGACGAGCGCCTCAACGGCGCGGCGCGGCGTTTCACCAAGTGGTCCGGCCACGCGTCAGTTTGACACGCACGTCGCCGTGGTCACCATCATGGCCACGCCACGTCGAAGGGCTGCCCTTACGCGGCCCACGGCCGTAAAGTCGTCTCGTGAGCGCGCTCGTCATCGTTATCATGCTCGCCGCGATGGCGGTTATCGCCGCGTGGGTGGCTTCGTTGGTGACCGGCGACTACTCGTGGGTCGATCGCAGTTGGTCGATCCTTCCGGTGCTGTACGTCGGGATTTTCGCAGGCGCCGCGCGACTGCGCGACGTTCGACTCGACCTCATGGCGATACTCGTGACGGCGTGGGGTATCCGACTGACCTACAACTTTGCGCGCAAGGGTGGCTACCGCGGCGTGGAGGACTACCGCTGGGGCGTCCTGCGCGAGCGAATGAGCGCGCGACAGTTTCAACTCTTCAACTTTTTCTTCATCGCCCTTTACCAAAACCTCTTGTTGGTGCTGATCTCCCTGCCCGCCCTGAACGCGTACCAACACCCCCAGCGCACCATCACCGTGACGGACGTCGCGCTCGCCGCGGTCTTCGTGCTGCTGTTGGTTATCGAATCCGTTGCCGACAACCAGCAGTGGCGCTTCCAGCAAGAGAAGCATCGACAGGTTGCACGCGGCCTCAACCCCACGGTTCGTTTCTGTCAACGCGGTCTCTTTCGCTACTCGCGCCATCCCAATTACTTCTTCGAAATTGCTCAGTGGTGGGTCGTTTTCCTCGTCGGGGCGGTCGCGAGCGACTCGTACCTCCACGTCAGCCTCAGCGGTCCCGTGCTCTTGACCCTGTTGTTTGTTGGTTCGACCCGATTCACCGAGGGGATCTCCCTACGTCGCTACCCCGAGTACGCGCAGTATCAAAAGACCACGTCGGCGGTGATTCCCTGGCGTCGACGCACGGCACCGGAGGGGCCAATTACCGCGACCGAGGGTGCGTGAGCGTCAACGCGCCGTGTGATCAGCGCGCCACACCCGCGCTCAACATCCGCGACGCGTCCGCTTGGTAGGGACACGAAGGGTCCACACCCAGCGGGTCCCCAAAAGTCGCGTAGGCCCGCGCCCGTGAACCACCACACACGTCCACACTGGCGCACGATTCGCAACCGCCTCGAAACGCGCCGGCACGGATCTGACGAAGTAGCGGATGGTCGCGATAGATCGTCATCAGGCCCGACGCTCGAACGTTGCCGAGTGACAACGGGAGAAAGCCCGAGGCGTAGACCTCGCCCCGTGACGAAACAAAAATGACGCCCTTGCCGTCTCGGGTCGCCACACTCGGTGCGCGCACGCCGTGCGTGGGCGCCCCCACGCGCGCGCGAAGGTCGCTACGCCACTGGTCGTAGCGCACCGACCACCACGGCTCATCGCCGCGCTCGGCGGCGTCGCGCACCGTACGGCGAAAATAGGGTGCTTCCACCGTGCGCACGATCATGCCGTATCGCGCGGCGTCAACCAACAACTCACAGACGTCACGTATCTCCGGCGCCATCAGCGCCAAGGCGTTCGACGCCCGTCCCGTCGTGACGACGAAGAAAACCTCCCACACGTCAACGCCCATTTGCAGCAACAGCGCCGCAATCGCGGCGAGTTCGTCGACGTTGTGACGCATGACGGTGGTGTTCACCTGCACGCGAAATCCGAGACGCTTGAGTGCCGTGAGAGCGTCCAGTGTGGCCGCGAAATGGTTGGCCACGCCACGCACGCCGTCGTGGGTGGCCGCCAACGCGCCGTCAAGACTGAGTGAAATTGAGTGCACGCCGTGTTCGCGTAGCGCGTGCATCATCTCGACGTTGAACCGCGGCGTCACCGACGGCGCGAGCGCGACCGGCACGCGCTGGCTCCTCGCGTGGTCAAGGAGTACAAAGAGATCGCGACGCTTCAAGCAGTCACCACCAGTCAAGATCAAAATCGGTCGCGGACGAGTGAGCGACCCGAGCTCATCGATCAGCGACCTTCCTTCGTCGAGCGTCAACTCATCAAGCGATGGTTCACGCTGCGCGCTCGCTCGACAGTGACGACAGGCCAGGTCGCACGCGTTGGTCATCTCCCAAAAGACGAGGAGTGGGCGCTGATCAAATCGTCCGGGTGTCGTCTCGTCACGTACCGTCGGCGAATCGAGCGTGGTGTCGGTGGCGACGTGGTTGCCCATCTCTCGATACTCGCGCGCGGTGGCGCTGACCACCTAGGGGATTAAGTCCCGATTTGGCTAGCCCCGCGCAGGATTGCGCCACGTGGGACGAGCGTACGGGTCCCACGCGGCAGCCTCTTCAACGGCTCGCGCGGCTCGCAGCAGACCCCACTCATCGTTCGCGCGTCCGACGAGCGCAACGCCGACGGGAAGGTCACCCACGAGACCCGCGGGGACGCTCATGATCGGCCAACCCGCGATTGCCGAGGCCGTGGTCGCGCAACTGGCCACGACCCCGTAGTGTCCGCCGATCACGAGGTCGCTTTTCCACGCCGGTCCGTAGGCCGGCGCGATGATGGCGTCGACGCCGTCGAGCCCCGGTTCAAGACACTCGGTCATCGCCCACTGCAGATTCCTGGCGCGCGCGCTCTGGTACCGCTCCGCTCCTCGACCACCTGACTCCAGCGCCATCAAGAAGAGTTCGTGACCAAAGTGCGCAAGTTCCGTCGTGGCGTGGGCCTCTTCAAAGGCCACGACGTCGGCCAAGGACTTCACCCCATCACCAGGACGGTTCGCCAAATACGCGCTGAGATCTTCCAGGAGCTCGGCGAGCATGACGTTCAACTCATCGTTGTGCACTTCAGGGGTCGGAACGGCGACCGCGCGCTCAATGACCTCGTGTCCCGCGTGACGAAGCGCCGCGATCACTTCGCCAGTGAGGGCGTCCGTCGCGGGGTGATTCGCGCCCCACGTCGTTGCGAACGCAAAACGAACGGGGCGCTCCTCTACGGCGGGCGCGTCGCTCCCCGTCAAAATGGCGTACAGCGCGGCGACGTCGTGCACGCTGCGGCCCATGGGACCCGGACTGTCTTGACTGGCACAAATGGGCACCACGTACTCGCGAGAGGTCACCCCCACCGTCGGTTTGAGACCCACGACGCCGTTGAGTGATGCGGGACAGACAATCGAGCCGTCGGTTTCGGTGCCGATCGCGAGGGGCCCGTAGCCCGCGGCCAGCGCGGCGCCCGAACCCGACGACGAACCGCCGGCCGAGCGATCGAGCGCCCAGGGGTTGGCGACCAATCCCCCGGTGGCCGACCAGCCACTGGTCGAACGCGGGGAGCGGAAGTTCGCCCACTGCGAGAGATTGGTCGAGCCCAAGACGACCAGTCCGGCCTCGCGAAGTTTCGTCACCAACGGCGCGTCACGAGTGGGTCGTCCTTGGAGCGAGGTAGCGCCGGCTAACCCGGGCAGACCCAGTGCTTCGATGTTGTCCTTAATAACGATTGGTACGCCGTGCAAGGCACTACGCAGTGTGCCCGCCGCGCGCTCTTGATCAAGGAGCGTCGCCTGCTCGAGGGCGTCCTCGGCGATGGCGGCCATCGCGCGCACTTGCGTGGGGGTCGACGCGCCGTCGAGGACGCGAACACGCTCACTGAGTTGCTCGACCACGTCGCGTGAGGTCCAGCGTCCCTGGGCCAGTGCGTTGGCCATCTCGTCGACGCTCGCGTAGCCCACGGGGGCGCTGGCAACGTGCGGTTCGTTCATCGGTTCAGCGTAGCCAGTGGCGCCAAACGGCCGCGGGGCTCACGGCGCGACAACGACGAAGCCCTCGTCGTTCGCGTGCGCTCGCCAACCCGCCCACTCGAAGTCGCGAAGACTGGCCACGCCCCCTTCGAGTACGGTTCGCGCGACGATGCCCTTGGCCGCCTTCGCCGCGTGACCGACTGCCCGGGCGCGGTGCTGATCGACAAAGGAGACGCGCACCAGCGTCGTCGCGACGCCGAGGAGGTCGAAGTCGACGGCCGCGGCGTGTTCGCGAGGAAGGAGGTCCACAACCTCTCGCCCCGCCACGTGGCCGATGACGGTTTCGGTCAACGCGTCACGCCAAAAAGGAGCGACCGGACCGATGCCCTTTAGACGTACGCTCATCTTCAACCGGTAGTCGGCGATGACGTCATTCGCGCAGTTCACGCCGTAGAGGGCCGAGGGTACCAGTACGCGCGCACGTTGGTCGTCGCTCAGCGTGGCCGGATCGAGGTGACGCCAGACGACGCCGTCGTAACGACGCCACGCGACCAAGTGTGGCGCGGTACCGCCCAAGTACTGTTCGAGCGCGGTGCGTGCCGCGAGGGCGCGCTCGCCCCGGGCGTTCACGAGTTTCTCGAGATTCGCGCGTGACACGCCGCGCAACGTTTTACCCAGCGCGTGGGCCAGCGCGGAACGCGCCAGCGCGAGTTGTGGACCAAAGCCGTCAGGCGTACGAGACGCGCATCCCCCCGCCGCCTTTCCCTCCGACGGGGGAAGAAGCACGAAAGAGGTCGCTGACACGCCCCCAAGGGTAACGGGCTCGCCGTCGAACTACGCGGCCTGGAGGGTGTCCTTCGTTAGTCCGAAGTTGCGAAGGAAACTCCGGACCTTCATGACTTGCTCTTCCGTGAGTTCACGCGACTTCGTTGACCCGAATGAGTAGGTTTCACCATCCACTGTCACGGCCCAGTTACCGTGGCGCGTCTCGTGCAGGTCACCAAATCGACCCAACAGCGAACAGACGTCGTGCCACTGAATGTTGTGGTTCAGCGGGTGGCAAAAGATTTTTTGCGCGGTGGCACGGTGGTGGTGATCCAACTTGATCGACATAGTCAACCCCCTCAAGGAGAGAAGAGAATTTCCCCCTCCTGAGCACTATCTACCCTCTAGACGGCACTGTCAAGGAGCGCTACTAATTCCACGTGTTCCGTCATGGGAAAAAGGTCAATCGCTCGTAATTCGCGCAGTACCAACCCACCTTGAGCGAACGAGGCGACGTCGCGCGCGAAGGTCGCGGCGTCGCACGAGACGTACACGACGCGCCGGGGTGCGCGTTTGGCGATCGCCGCGGCGACCCCGCGCGCGAGGCCCGTGCGGGGTGGATCCAGCACCACCAAGTCACCCTCGTGCACCGCGTCGGCGACGGAGCGTGGCGTGACCTGCCACTGACGCACCTTGTGCGGTGCCAGGCCTTCGAGGTTGACCCGCGCGTCGCGCACCGAACTGGGATTCGACTCGACCGCGGTGACGCGACCGCGCGGACCCACCGCGCGCGCCAGCGGCAGACTGAAGAGTCCCACCCCGGCGAAGAGATCGACGACGTGGTCCCCCGACCCGGGCGACAATCCTTCGAGAACCGCCGCGCTGAGCAGCGTCGGCGCGTCAACGTGCGACTGCCAAAACGATCCGGGACTCACGTTAAAAACATTCCCCGACACGTCAACGCGCGAGATCGTGGTTGGATCCAACGGTTGATTCGCGAGCGTGCGCAGTTCAAAGAACGATCCGTGCATCCCTTCGCGCCACGCCACGGCGAACGCGACGCCGTCGCCGAGCGCGCGAAGCTCAACCTCGCCGTAGCCGCGCCACCGGTGCGTGAAGGCCTCGCGCAGCTTGGGCGATCCAATCCAGCACTCGTCGAGGACCTTCACGTCGTGTGACCGGTAACCGCGCAGGCCGAGGCGGCCCTCCTCATCAACCACGCAACGTAACCGCTTCCGTGATCCCTGCGCCAGCGACGGTGCCGCCTCCACCACGACCTCACGCGCCATTCCGGCGACGCGACGAAGTTGCTCACTCACGAGCGACGCCTTCCAGGACAGTTGCGCCGTCGTCGACGCGTGCTGGAGATCGCAACCACCACACCCCTGGGGATGGGCGTAGCGACACGGCGTCGCGACGCGTTGGGTGCTCGCTTCGAGCACCTCGACCGCGTCGCCCCGCAAAAATTTGGTGGTCTCTTCGGTGATCGCCACGCGCACGAGTTCACCCACGAGGGCGTGACGGACGAAAACCACTCGCCCGTCGTTGACGCGGCCGACGCCGCCACCTACCGCCGGTCGTTCGACCCGAACCGCTTCAAAGACTTCGTCCGTACTCACGAACTAGACGTTACGTGCAAGAAACAAATCGACCAGAATCGCCGCTCGTTCGCGGGCCGCGGGCGTCTCGTGGGCCGTCTGGGCAAGCAGGGCTCGCACGTCGAGACCCAAGTCGCGCGACTCGTCCGGGTCCGCGTTCAACCACCCGTTGAGTTGGACCTCATCGATTTCGGGATGAAACTGCACCCCCACGTGTTTGCCCTTCGCGAAGGCCTGCACGGCGCGCGGTGACGTCGCCCAGACCTCCACCTCGTCGGGCAGCGCGCACGCGTCGAAGTGGAACTCGAACCACGGCCCGCGCGGCAGCCCCACCCCCGCGGTCACGTCAACCTCAAACCAACCCACTTCGCCCTCGGCCGCCCGCGAAACGACGCCACCAAAATGACGGCACAGCGCTTGCGCGCCAAAGCAGATGCCGAGCATCGCTACCCCGCGCCGATCGGCCTCCGCGATGAGTTCCAGTTCACGACCAAACCACGCCGCTTCCACTTCGTGGTCGTACACGGCACACTTTGAACCCAAGATGACCAGGGCGTCCACGCCGTCGAGGTCCGGCATCGCACCGGGCGCACTCATCATGACGACCTCAAGCGTGAAGCCCCGAGCTTCGAACGCCTCGCCAATGAGCCCGGCGTGATCCTCGTCGTGGTGTCGCAGGACCAAGGCGCGCTTCATGCCCGTGAACACTACAGAACGGGCGTTCAGCCTTCCGGCAGCGACCAACCCATGGTCGCCGCGATCTCGCGGCAGGTCGGACAGATGGGATAGCGCTGCGGGTCCCGGCCCGGTACCCAGACTTTGCCGCACAGCGCACGCACGGGCGTCGCGTTGATCATGCCCTCAACGACGGAGTTCTCGAGTGGGACAAACTCCCCGTCTTTGGGCGTGTAGCCCTCGAGGACCACGTGGGTGAAGCGTTCGTGGTCGCCGTCATCGGTTCGCGTGACCTCAATGACGCGAAGTTCCGTCTCGCTCTGGGTACTCACGCCACCACATTATGAGGTCGCTAACGTGCTGGGCGATGCCTCGTCGACGCCGCCCCCGGCCACCCACGCGTTCCTTAGGCGGGGTCACCTCGCACTTCACCCGCGAGGGCGCGCCCAAGACGAACTACCGAACGCAAAAGGAGGCTGAGGAGTCGGCGCGCGTGGCCTGGACAATCCACGGCGTTGAGCTGAGTTCCTATCGCTGTGATTTCTGTCATCACTGGCATATTGGAAAACGCTTTCGCGACGATTAGCGACGTCGGTCAAAAACGGGCAGTATGGAGGAGTCGCAAAACGAAAGGTTCACCATGTCGGTGCAGGCGTACATCTTGATCCAATCCGAAATCGGCTCGAGCGAAGCCGTGGTTCTGGCTACGCGGGCGGTGCCCGGCGTGTTGGAGTCATTTGAAGTGACCGGCCCCTACGACGTGATTGTGCGTTGCGAGGCGTCCAGCGTCGACGACCTGGGCAAGTTCATTGTGGGAGCCATCCAAAAGGTTCCCGGCATTACCCGCACGCTGACCTGTCCGGTCGTCAATATCTAGCCGAAGGCGCCGGCGTCGCGAAGCTCGTTGACGCGCTCCTCACTAAGTCCCCACCCGGCCAGGCCCTCGCGCGTCCCGGCACCGGCGGCGGTGGGTGGGCGTGAGAGCCGCCCCGGCGTTCGCGAGAACCGAGGCGCTGGCTGAGGCTGCGCCCCAGCCTCCGACACTGCAAAAACGTTGCGCGCCGTGTTGTAGGGATGACGGGCGGCCTCGCGCGGCGACAGTACGGGCGTGACGCAGGCGTCAACGTCCGCGAACTGAGTCGTCCATTCGTCGCGCGTTCGCGTGCGAAAGACCTCCGCGAAGCGCTGCTTGAGCATCGGCCACTGGTCCCGGTCAAACTGCGCCGGCAGCGACGCTGACGCCAGACCGAGCCCCTCCAGCAACGCGGCGTAAAACGGTGCCTCAATCGCGCCCACCGCGACGTAGCGCGCGTCTTTGGTTTCGTACACGTCGTAGAACGGCGCGCCCGAGTCGAGAATATTGACCCCGCGTTCTTCGTGCCAGAAGCCCGCGTTCAAAAACGAGTGCAGCATCGAGGTCAACGAGGCCGATCCGTCCACCATGGCGGCGTCCACCACCTGACCGAGACCACTGCGCGACGTCTCGACGAGGGCCGCGAGGATTCCCATGACCACGAAGAGCGATCCGCCGCCGAAGTCACCGACCAGGTTCATCGGTGGTACGGGCGGCTCGCCGGCGCGCCCGATGGGCCACAGCGCCCCCGAGACGCCCACGTAGTTGATGTCGTGTCCCGCCCGCGGGGCGAGGGGACCCGATTGACCGTAACCGGTTATGCGCGCGTAGACGAGGCGCGCGTTACGCGCGTGACAGGCCTCGGGGCCGACGCCGAGGCGCTCGGCCACGCCGGGACGAAACCCCTCAATGAGGACGTCGGCCCGCGCGCACAGTTCGAGCACGAGGTCGCGACCCGCGGACGACTTAAGGTCCACGGCCACCGACGGGCGCCCCCGATTGAGGGTCTCCCACGTCGGTTCATTCGAGGCGTCAGGGTCGCCGCGTTCGAGTCGCAGCACGTCCGCACCGAGATCGGCGAGCAGCATGCAGGCGTACGGTCCGGGACCTATGCCGGCGAGTTCAATGACTTTGACACCCTCGAGCGGCCCCATGGCGCCAAGTGTAGGTTCGCGCGCCGTTCGCTAGTCCCACCACAGGTCGTGACCGAGCACACCGCGACCAATCAGTCCCAACTGCACTTGACTGGTTCCCTCGACGATGGTGAGCTGGCGTGCGTCGCGGTAGTACTGCTCGGTGGGGTGATCTTCCATGTAGCCCGCCGCGCCGAGCAACTGCACCGCGAGACCCGACGCCTTCACGGCGACCTCCGAGGCGTAGTACTTGCACATCGACAGCTGTGGCACGTACTCCTTCGTGAAGTGACCCTGGTCAGCGAGCCAGGCCGCCCGGTAGGTCAAGAGTCGCGCCGCCTCAATCTCCGTGGCGCACTTGGCGATCTCCCATTGGATGCCCTGGAACTCGGCAATGGTTTTACCAAAGGCCGGGCGATTCTTCACGTACTCGGTGGCGTACATCAATGCCCCCTCGGCCAGGCCGATACCGCGCGCCGCCACGATGGGACGCATGGCGTTCAGTGACTGCATCGCCAGGCCGAAGCCGCCGCCGATGACGTCACTGGGCGCGACCTTCACCGCGTCGAACACGATCTCGGCCGTGTCGATGCCCTTCACGCCCATTTTGCGGTCCACGCGTGGGCGCGTGAGGCCCGGCGCGTCGGCGCGTACGAGGTAGCCACCGATGTCGTTGTGGTGGCGCGCTTTCGGATTGCCCGCTTTGGCGAACACGACGAACCAGTCGGCCTGCATCCCACCCGAAATCCAGCACTTCGTCCCCGTAAGGAGAAAACCGCCCGGGACGTCGGGGTCGGGTACGACGTGCGTCGACATCCCCGCGACGTCCGAACCCGCGCCCGGCTCCGAGAGGCAGAACGCGGCGCGCGAGGTGCCGTCGGCGATGCCGGGGAGGTACTTCTGCTTCTGCGCCTCGGTGCCGGCGATCATGACCGGTCCGGTTGGCAAGCGCGTCAGGAGCAGCATTAATCCAAGAACGTTGGAGTACTTCGTCACCTCTTCGATGGCGATGGTCAGACCAAGGATGCCCGCCCCCGACCCGCCGTACTCCTCAGGAATGCACAGTCCCAACAAGTCAGCGCGGCGAAACTCTTGGAAGATGTCCTCGGGGTACTCCCCGGTGAGGTCGATCTCGCGGGCGCGGGGCTTGATCTTCTCTTGCGCGAGTCGGCGTACGGATTCTTGGAGCGATTGCAGCTCGTCGGGCAGGGCAAAGTTCATACCCAGCAAGTTACTGCGGTGCCTGTGTCAACATGGCGCCATGAGTTCATTCGCCCGCGATGACGCGTGGCGCGACCTCGCGGGGCGACGAGTGGACGTCGTGGTTATCGGCGCCGGTATGACGGGAGCTGGCGTGGCGCTCGACGCCGCGTCACGGGGGCTGTCGGTCGTCTTGATCGACGCCAACGACTTCGCCTCGGGCACGAGTTCGAAGTCCTCCAAAATGGTCCATGGCGGGCTTCGCTATTTACAGCAACGTGAGTTTCGCCTGGTCTATGAGAATCTGCGTGAACGTCAACGACTGCTCAACAACGCTCCCTACCTCGTGACGCCCCTTCCCTTCTTGATCCCGCTCTTCGCAACCAACCACGTCCTCTCGACGACCCTCACCAAGGGCTACGCCTCAGCCCTGCGCCTCTACGACCTCACCGGTGGGTGGCGCATTGGGCATCGCTACCGACGCGTCTCCAGACTGGAAGCACTCGAGCACCTCCCCACGCTCAAGGCCGACACCTTGGCCGCCGCCTTTCTCTACTACGACGCGCGCGGCGACGACGCGCGCGTGGCGCTCACCCTCGCCAAGAGTGCCGTCGACCACGGCGCACTGGCTCTCAACTACGCCCGCGCGTTACGCGTCACGAAGGACGCGTCGGGGCGCGCGTGTTCTGTCGTGGTTCGCGATGAGCGTAGCGGTGAGGAGATGGAGGTTGCCACGGCGACCGTCGTCAACGCGACCGGCGTGTGGGCTGACGAAATTTTCGCACTCAGTGAAAACCGCGACGCGCATCAGATCACGCCCGCCAAGGGCGTGCACGTGAGTGTCCCGCGCCACCGTCTTCCGGCCGACGTCGCGGCGGTGCTCAACGTACCGGGTGATCGACGCAGCATCTTCGTTGTGCCATTTGACGAAGCGCCCTACACCTTCATTGGCACCACCGACACGGCCTACGACGGACCCCTCGACGATCCCCAATGCACCCCCGAGGATCTGGCGTACCTCCTTCGCGCGGTCAACGCCGCGACCTCGTCACAGTTGAGTGAGCGTGACGTCACCGGCCTCTGGGCGGGGCTACGTCCACTGCTCACGCCTCGCGCCGGCGAGGCGCTACGCGAACGCACGGCCGACCTTTCACGGCGCCACCGCGTCACCGACACCGGAGACGCGGTCATTCACGTCACCGGCGGCAAATGGACGACCTATCGCCAGATGGCCGAAGACGCCGTTGACGCGTTGGCACCCTACGTGGCGTCGCTGCCCAAGGTGCGCACGA
>JANWIR010000014.1 GCA_025449805.1 Acidimicrobiales bacterium
GGCAGCGTCAACGTGACGCCGGTACCGCTCACGATCACGGCCTCGTCGGGGTCGTCAATCTACGGTTCGACGCCAGGGGCAATTACGCCTACCTACGTCGGACTCGTTAACGGGGACCAGGCACCCGCGGTGTTGCCCACCTGCACGACGACGGCAACGTCCTCGTCGTCGGTCGGTAACTACGTGACG
This sequence comes from Acidimicrobiales bacterium, assembly GCA_025449805.1. GTDB lineage: Bacteria > Actinomycetota > Acidimicrobiia > Acidimicrobiales > RAAP-2 > RAAP-2. The sequence goes on from JANWIR010000014.1 coordinate 190, forward strand.
AGTTGCTCGGGCGCGAGTGACCCCAACTACACGATTACCTACGTCAACGGCAGCGTCAACGTGACGCCGGCGCCGCTCACGATCACGGCCTCGTCGGAGTCGTCGATCTACGGCTCGACGCCGTGGGCTATTACGCCTACCTACGTCGGACTCGTTAACGGGGACCAGGCACCCGCGGTGTTGCCCACCTGCACGACGACGGCAACGTCCTCGTCGTCGGTCGGTAACTACGTGACCAGCTGCTCAGGCGCGAGTGACCCCAACTACACGATTACCTTCGTCAACGGCCGCGTCAACGTGACGCCGGTACCGCTCACGATCACGGCCTCGTCGGGGTCGTCAATCTACGGTTCGACGCCAGGGGCAATTACGCCTACCTACGTCGGACTCGTTAACGGGGACCAGGCACCGGCGGTGTTGCCCACCTGCACGACGACGGCAACGTCCTCGTCGTCGGTCGGTAACTACGCGACGAGTTGCTCAGGCGCGAGTGACCCCAACTACACGGTCACCTACGTGAACGGCCACGAGGTCGTGAACCCCGCGACGCTGAGTGTCACCGCGAATGACGCGACGCGTATTTATCACCTAGGGAATCCGACATTTACGACATCCTTCGCGGGCTTCGTGAACGGCGAGAACTCGTTGGTAGTTTCGGGAAGCGCGAGCTGCACGACAACGGCGAACTACGCCAGTGAGGTGGGCACGTATCCGATCAGCTGCACGAACGGCACGCTCCGAGCCGAGAACTACGTGTTCACGTTTGCCGCGGGTTCACTCAGCGTGACGCCCATGCCGACGGTGCTCAGAATCACGAGTTCTCCCACGCTCCTTGACGGTTCGGTCACGGTGAAGGCCAGTTTGACCGAGAGCATCGGTGGCGCCGCCATCCCGGGTGAGACCGTGACCTTCACGGTGGGTTCGCTGTCCGGTACCGGCACCTCCAACCCCACCGCAGCGACGTTTACCTTGGCCAACGGTGTCTACAACGCCGGTGCGGTCTTTGCGGGTGACCACAACTACCTGGCCTCGAGCGCAGCCGATCAGACGCTCTACGCCTATCAGGCGACGAACTTCGTTGTCTGGGGCGCCAACCACGGGGGCATCAATCTCGGCATGGACCTCAATTTCTGGGGCTCGCAGTGGGCGAAGCAGGTGGTGGCCGGTAATTACAGTGCCGGCGCGTCCTTCAAGGGCTACGCCAGTGTGTTGAATAGCGCCGCGTTGACCTGGTTGGCGTCGCCGGGGAACTCCAGTGCTCCCCCCGCCACCATTAGTCAGTACATCGCGGTCATCGTGACGACGAACGCCACGAAGTCCGGCAACAAGATCTCGGGCAACATCGACAAGGTGGTGATCTTGAAAGTTGACAACCCTTCGGGTTACGCCAATGACCCGGGTCACCCGGCGAGTGGCGTGGTTCAGACCATCGTTGGTTAGTTTCCGTCGGTCTCCGGTGCCAACGGCACCGGAGACCGACGCGCAGTCTCTTTTCACCAGTGCGCGATAGATGCTGAGCGCCGTGACGGCAAATGAGGGGCCCGAGGACGGCGTACCCACTTCGAGGATGATGATCTCGGCGACAACGAGCGAGGTTTTCCCTGATCGATCGGAGATCACGGCGTAATCCGGACCGTCGAAATCCCAAATCACCGTACGTTTTGGGGCTTGTTGAACGCGCCGAACTCAAGGTGAACGGGACGGTAGCGATAGAGTTGAAGAAGACCGACCCCCACTGGGAGGGTCGTCCGCCCGTCTGGCGGCCGTTCAATTACTACGTTTTAGGAGTTTTTCATGAAGATTCTCGTTCTCGGCGGCGACGGATTCTGCGGTTGGCCCACCTCGTTGCACCTCTCGGATCAGGGTCACGAGATCACGATCGTTGACAACCTGAGCCGTCGCGAGATCGACCTCGAACTCGAGGTGGAGTCCCTTACCCCGATTCGTCCGATGGGCGAGCGCCTTCGGGTCTGGAAAGAACTGACCGGTAACGAGATTCGCTTCGTGCACCTGGACTTGGCCGAGGAGTACGACCGGTTGGAGGCGCTGATCGCCGAGACCGCGCCTGAGGCCATCGTCCACTTCGGCGAGCAGCGCGCCGCGCCCTACTCCATGCGTTCGACGGCGGCCAAGCGCTACACGGTCGATAACAACGTGCGTGGTACGCACAACGTGCTCGCCGCGATTGTCGCGACGGGACTCGACGTGGCGCTCGTGCACTTAGGCACCATGGGCGTCTACGGCTACGGCTGGTCGGGTTCGGCCCCGATCCCCGAGGGCTACTTGACCGTGAAGGTGCCGACTCCCGACGGGGACATCGACCGTGAGATCTTGCACCCCGCGAATCCCGGTTCGGTGTACCACATGACCAAGACCCTCGACCAGCTGCTCTTCGCCTTCTACGCGAAGAACGACGGACTACGAATCTCCGACCTGCACCAGGGCATCGTCTGGGGAACCCAGACGCCCCAAACGGTCCTCGACGAACGGCTCATCAATCGCTTTGACTACGACGGCGACTACGGCACGGTGCTGAACCGCTTCTTGATGCAAGCGGCAATCGGTCACCCCCTGACGGTGCACGGCACCGGCGGTCAGACCCGCGCGTTCATTCACATCCGCGACACCGTGCGTTGCATTCAGATTGCGCTTGAGAACCCGCCGACCGCCGGCGATCAGGTGAAGGTCTTTAACCAGGTCACCGAGACGCACCGTGTCGCGGAGCTGGCGGAAATGATTTCGAAGTTGACCGGCGTCGAGGTCGCCCACCTGCCCAACCCGCGTCAGGAAGCAGCCGAGAACGAACTCAACGTCGACCGTGAGAAGTTCTTGGAGTTGGGTTTGAACCCGACGCGCCTCTCGGAGGGTCTGCTCGAAGAGTCGCGTGACGTCGCCGTCAAGTACCGCGACCGCGCCGACACCACGAAGATCATCGCGCGCTCCACGTGGCGTAAGGGCATGGAAGTGTCGCCCGACCTCGTTAAGGAGTAGGCCACAATCCCCGTCCTGGTGACGGGGGCGTGTGAGAATCGAGCCGTGCCGTCGATCTACGAGTACGTGCGCCACCCTCGCAGTGAGGAGTTGCACGCGAGTAAGCCCGTCAAGACGGCCGACGTTCGACGGACCAACCACCCCAACTTCTTCGTTCGTCTGAACGCGCGTTTTGGCCTCAAGGTGACCTTGGCCGTGGGCACGATGTGGTGCGCGTACCTCTTTACGGTGCTCGCGCTGTTCGCGCTGCCCTCGGCGATCAAACAGGGGACGTACTACGTCATCGTGTGGCTCTCGAGCAGCTTTTTGCAACTGGTCCTGCTGCCCGTCATCATCGTGGGTCAGAACATCCAAGCGGCCGCGGCCGATAAGCGCGCCGAGGACACCTACAAAGATGCCGAGGCCGTCCTGAAGGAAGCCGAGGAGATCCAGAAGCATCTCCTCGCCCAGGACCAGGCAATTTCGGACATCGTCGCGCGCCTCGAAAAGCTCACGGCGCCTCCCGCGAGCGCCTAGGCGTGCTGCCTAGCGGGCGCCGGCGCTTTGGGCCGCGTCCGTTATCTGGCTACGCAGCTCGTTCCAGGTGGGCAAACAGTCCTTCAAGATGGCCAGGCGAAACGGCTCGGCGAACTGCGCGAAGTTGGCGCACTGCATATTCGTCGAGACCGTGGCCAGCATGCTCGCGCCGACCGTGAGGTAGGTCATCGCGCGAATCAGGTGATTGAGGCGCTTCTTCTCATCGTCGCTGGCGTGTTCGAGGTTGTTAACGACCGTGGCGAGTCCGTTGGTCTGATCTTGAATCGCCTTGAGGAGTAGTTCGTTGTACGGCGCGGCGAGGGCGAACTCCGTCGTGAACGCGCGCCGCACGGAGTGTTCGGGGCTGGTCGCGCGATAGAGCATGCGAGAAATCGCGTCTTCTTCGAGCACGCGCACGAAGTTGCTCGCGCGCATCCAGTGTGCGCGCATGAGCTCGCGAAACGACGTCGCGACGAGGTCTTCTTTGGAGTCGTGCAGTTTGTAGATCGCACCCGGTGAGCAGTTCGCGCGTCGCGCGATGCGTGAGATCGTCGCCCGGGTGTAACCACTGCGGCCAACGACGAGGAAGGTGGCCCACGCTAGCTGCGAGCGCAGGTCACTCGAGCTCGGCGCGGTGTCGTGGGAGAGAACTTCGGTGAAGGGACGCACGGTTACGGTACTCGGATCAGTCTCGAGTACTTCGCGCAACACGCCTTCGAGGACGCACTGGTACTCCTCGTCACGACCGAGGTAGGCGTCGGCGAAGATCTCCGCGATCATCATCGCGAAGAGCATCAGGGTTCGGGTGAAGGCCGGCGCGAGGTCGGGCGACTTACAGTCCTCGGTCTCGAGTGAACCCTTGATGAAGATTTCGACCTCTTCGAGCAGCGTCGGCATTCGACGCGCCGCCATCAGGAGTTGAATGGCCGCCACGTCGTTCGGGCCGGCGTTCTTCACGTGCTCGAAGAGCGTCGCCGCGCTCTCGGGCCCGGGGTTTACCGCGGCGTCGCGGCAGAGATTGAAGAGCGTATGGATTCGTTCGCCCAGTCGCGAAATCCAAAGGTCCACGAGCAGTTCACCGAAGTCCTCGTAGCGGGCGTAGGTCGCCCCGTGGGTGAGCCCCGCTCGGTGGCTGACGTCGCGCAGCGAAAGGTGGTCGACGCCGACGCGCATCAATTCGTCGATGGCCGCGTCGCGAATCGCCGAGTCGTTCGCGACGGCCCGCGCACTACGGGTCCGGCTGGCTTTAGGCATACCCCAGGCTAACGAACAAACGAAGAATCGCCTCGCATGGTGAGGGGCGTCACGGCTCGCGACGTGGCGCAAGTGCGATGATGGGCTCGTGACGTCCCCTCTCTTCTTGACGGTAGTGAACGTGCACCGTGGGGCGGTGCTCCCGGCGGCGCGGGTCATCGTCGTGGCCGTGCCGGCGACGATTGGCTTTCTCTATTGGTTCTTAATCGTGCGACGTCGAGGTGGGCGTTGAGCATTCCCTACGTCCCCCTCGACGGACGTGACTGGCGATTCACGATGGGGCTTCGGCCCCTGGCGTTGGCGCAGTGGCTGGAGTTCGACGAGCACGTCGACGACGAGCTTGCGCAAAAGGCACGGTTACTCGACGAGTGCTACGACGACGTCGTCGCGACGCTCCCGGGTAGCGAAGGAGCGGCGGCGGAACTCTTGCGTGAAGTGACGGCGAACCTCGCGGCGCACCACGCCACGCACAATCGCGTCGCGAGCGATGAGCACCCCATCGTGGCGGCGAGTCGACTCGTGCAAGAAGATCTTTGTCTCCTCGAGCGTCGTGACGCCTGGCGATTGAGCGCGGCCTGCGTGTGCTTTCCCTCGCGCTGGTCACTCGCGAGCAAACTCGGCGCGACGCTCGACGAGATTCACGGACCCGTACCGGGCTACGACGACACGCTCGCCGGTCCGACCAACGCCTTCTTCGATCGTCTCGACCCCGAACGTTCGTACTGGCGCCTCAACTGGACGCTGCTCGATTCGCCGGTGCTGCATCAACCACGCGCTGAACGGCGTCCCCCGAGTGGCGAGCTGTCCGACTGGTTTTTTCGCGTGGAGCGCCAGACGCTTCGTCGTCTCGCGCAGAGTGGGGGAATTGTCTTCACGATTCGTACCTACGTCGCCGCGGCCGCGACGCTGGCGCGAGAGAATCAGGAGTTCGGTGAACACCTGTGGCGGGCGCTGGAAACGGCCCCATCGGCGGTGCAGGACTACAAGGGATGGCGCGGCGTCGCCGATCGACTGCAGGACGCACTCAGGAGCGAATGAGGTCCTTCGCGATGGCGATTACTTGCATCTCGTCGGTACCCGCGTAAATACGCAGTACCCGTGCGTCGCGACTGAGTTGTTCGACGCGGTACTCCGCGATGTAGCCGTTCCCACCGAAGATCTGAATCGCGTCGTCGGCGACTTGGCAGGCGGCCTGGGCGGCGTAGAGCTTCATGGCGGAGGCCTCGGCAAAACTCGGCGTGACGCCGTCGAGACTGCGCTCAACGTGCGCGAAGACCATGTTGCGTACGTTGAGTCGGGCGACCTCCATATTGGCCAGCATCAACTGCACGAGTTGGTACTCACCAATCGGCGTTCCCCAGAGTTTGCGCTCCTTGGCGTAGGCGACCGCGAGTCGACAGCACTCTTCAATAATGCCGAGCGCCATCGCCGCGACACCGGCCCGTTCGGCGACGAAGTTGTCCTTCGCGCTCTGGCGTCCTCCGCCGCGTGGCTCCTCGGTCTCGCCCAGGAGCCGATCGCGTCCGACGCGTACGTCGCTTAAGAAGACCTCGCCGGTGGGCGAAGCGTGTTGACCCATCTTGCGCATGGGCTTAGCCTGCTCGAGCCCGCCCATGCCCGTATCGAGCACGAAGGTGAGCACCTTGCGATCGCGCCAGGGCGTGTCACTGCCGTCATCGAGTTTCGCGTACAGCACGATCGTGTCGGCGTAGGGGCCATTGGTGATCCAGGTCTTTTGGCCGTTGAGCACGTACTCGTCACCGTCGCGGCGCGCGCTCGTGCGCATCCCCCCCAGCGCGTCGGAACCGGAGTCGGGTTCGGTGATGGCCCAGGCACCAATCTTGTCAAGAGTCATGAGATCGAGGGCCCAACGCTCCATCTGCGCGGGGGTGCCGAGCTTATTAATGGTGCCCGCCGCGAGCCCGGTCGACACGCCGAGCGAGGTGACCAGACCGGGGCTGACGCGACACAACTCAATGGTGGGGATCAGCGTGAGTGCGGGGTCGCCGCCCCCGCGCTTCGGCGCCGGTGCCTCGTCGCCCAGGCGCTTGCGCTCGAGTTGACGCTGGAAGTTCTCTTGAGCCATTGCGCGAAGGCCGAACGTTTGGTACATCGTGCGCAGTACCTCGTAGGGCGGTAGGCCGTGGTGTTCGAGGTCGTCGAGGTGCGGGCGAATCTCATCATCGACGAAACGACGCATGACGTCGATGATTGCCTGGTGTTCTTCCGACCACTGATACATCGCGCACCCCCGCGTCTCGCGAGGGCCATCCTACGTGGCGTGTGACGAGCTCCTCGTCCCACCCAGAATCTGTTCGAGGTAGGTGCGCAGCCACAGTGACTGACCCAGCGCCACCAGCACCGGGGCGACGCCGAGCCACGGGTCTTGGTGGAACTGCAACACGAAGATGAGTAACAAGACGGCGTCGGACACGACGCGACGCGTTGAAGACGCGCCCAGGCGCTGGGCGAGTTGCGCGTTGACGACCTCGACGTTCACTAGGGGCACCAGCGCGCTAAGCGACCAGTGACCGACGAGTTCGCGCGCGGCGAACGCGTAGGTCGCCGAACCGACGAAGAAGAGCGTGAGTGCAAGGGCCATCGCACTCGCCGCGAACCACGTCGGGACGGGGTGAGCACTCCCGGGCCAGTGCGACAGGACGCTCACGTACAGACCAAGTCCGCCGAGCACGCCGACCACGCCGTAACGCGCCACGCGGTTGAGCTCGTTGATCAAGGGCAACGCCTCGAACACGCGCGCGGCCTCGGGCGCGGGGCCGTACGAACGGGTCATCGCGGACCAGGCGGAGCCGGTCCACACCCGCCACTGCCGTTCGCCCGAGGGATCGGGGTACCAACCGGGAGGAACCGTCGCCGGCGTTGTCAAACTCACCGCACTAGTCTCCCATGCAACGCGAAGCGGGAGGCGTCGATGAGCCGAGTACGAGGGGCGTCCGCGCCGACGTCGGGCGCGCAAGATCACGGTGGCCTCGACGAAGGTGCGCTCGACGAGGCCGTGCGCGCCGTGGCGGCCCACGCGATCGACTGGGCCAACACCGCGCCCGCGCGTCGGGCCGAACTACTCGCGCGCGTCGTCGCCGATACCCGCGACGTCGCCGACGCGTGGAGAGCGGCCGGCTGCGCGGCGAAGGGCTACGACCCCTTGAGCAGCGAGGGGGGCGAAGAGCTCTTCAGCGGGGTGGGCACCTTCTTGCGACTGGCGCAGGCGCTGCGGCGCTCGATGCTCGATCTCGCCAACGCGGGGCGCCCGCGCTATCCCGGCCCGGTGCAGCACCGGCCGGGCAACCGTTTGAGTGTTCAGGTCATGCCGGCGTCGACCTTCGACAAGATCCTCTACGCGGGTCAGACCGGTGAGATCTGGATGCAACCCGGCGTCGACGAGGCACAACTCCAGGCCGGCCAGGCGCTCGCCTACCGTGACCCCTTCGCCCACGCGGGCGTCGCGGTGGTGCTGGGCGCGGGCAACGTCGGTTCGCTCGGACCGCGCGACGTGCTTCACAAACTCTTCGCGGAGGGCAAGGTCGTGGTCTTAAAGGCCAACCCGGTGAACGACTACCTCGTTGCGTACTGGGAACGCGCGATGGCTGCGCTCATCGACGAGGGCGTCTTGCGCGTGGTGCGTGGCGGTGCGCAAGTGGGTGTGTACCTCACGGGTCACGAGCTCGTCGACGAGGTCCACGTCACGGGCTCCGATAAGACGCACGACGCCATCGTCTATGGCGCGGGTGACGAGGGCGCACGGCGCAAGGCGCGTGACGAACGGCTCATCACCAAACCAGTGAGTTGCGAACTCGGCAACGTGTCACCCGTCGTGATCGTGCCGGGCGACTGGAGTGATCAGGAGATGGCGTATCAGGCTCGCCACGTCGCGTCCATGATCGCCAACAACGCGGGTTTTAATTGCCTGACGCCGCGCGTGCTCGTCACCTCCGCGCACTGGGCGCAGCGCGCGCAGTTTCTCGACGCGCTCGAGGGCGTCTTCGCCACGCTCGCGCCCCGCCGGGCGTACTACCCGGGCGCGGCCGCGCGTCGTGACGAGTTCCTCGCCCACCACCCCGAGGCGCACCAGATCGGCGACGCCGGTGACGGCGAAATGCCCTGGACACTCATTCGCGACGTCGACGCGGCGAACCCCGACGAGATCTGCTTTAACGTCGAGGCCTTTTGCGCGCTCGCTAGTGAAACGGCGCTCGCGAGTGCCACACCGGCCGACTTTTTAGCTGAGGCCACGAACTTTTGTAATGAACGGGTGTGGGGGACGTTGTCGATGACGATTCTCTGCGACCCGCGCACCATGAAACAGCCCGACGTCGCGCACGCGCTCGAACGCGCCGTTGCGAATCTGCGTTACGGCTCCATCGGCGTGAATCTCTGGCACGCGATGAGTTTCGCCTTCGCGACGACCGCTTGGGGTGCGTACCCCGGACACCCCGTAACCGACATTCAGTCGGGTAGCGGCTTCGTGGGTAATACCTATCTCTTTTCTACGGTGGAAAAATCCGTGGTGCGCGGACCGTTCGTGGCGTCGCCGGCGCCGGCCTGGTTCGCCACGAATCGCCACGCGCACGCCGTGCTCCAAAGACTCTTCGCCTTCGAAGCGGCGCCGTCGTGGACGAAGGTGCCCGCGCTCTTGCGCGCGGCCCTTAAGAAATAGTGAAGGTGACCAACGTCGTCGCGCCCACGGCGGCGCAGCGTCGCGGCCCACACGCCACGTCCACGAGTCCCGTGGGCACGTAGCGCAGCGTGACGGGGTCCACGTGCGAACCGTTCACGCGTTCGAGTCGTGGGGCGTTGGCGGCGTTCGCGCCTACCGCGACGCAATGGCGTAACGACGCGCAGGCGAGGGCGTTGGTTCCCGGCAGCGTGGCGACCCGCGTCCAACGCTCGCCGAAGTTGGTGGTGCGCACGAGCTCACTGGCGCCCGCGCTCGCCACGGCCACGCAGCTGCGCTGGTGACACCGGGCAATAGTCAGTGTGGTCCACGTACTGGGCACCGCGCGCGTCGTCCAAGTGACGCCGCCGTCACGGGTGAGTGCGAGTGACGCGTGACGCGCACTCGTGACGCTCACCAGGCAGTCGAAGATCGTCGTGCAGGCGATGGACGTCACGCTTTGACCCTTCGCCCACGACATGGTGAGCGGCGTCGACCACGTGAGACCGGCGTCGGCGGAGAAGCTGAAGCGCTCGACGCCGTTCGCGCCCACGTCGACCACGTCACAGTTACCGACGGAGTCGCACGAGAGCGCGCGAATGCCCAGTCCCCCCGGTGGCGCGGTGACGGGTAGGAGTTGGTGGGTCGTCGCGTCAAAGCGCCACAGTAGGTCGGCGCGCTGATTCGTCCCCCCAATCAGGCACGACGTCGCGCTACAGGCGGTGGCCGCGAGTATCGGTGCCGTGGCGACGGGCGTCGCCAGGTTGGCCCAGTGACCGCTCGGCGTCGCGAACTGCGCGGTGGCGACGGGTCCCACGCCGCTCAGTGACGTGCCGGCCACGACGCAGACGTCGTTGGACGCACAACCGACCTGCGAAAGGGCGACCGAGATGCTCGACGCCGGTACCCCGAGGACGGGGGGCGTCGCTCGCGAATTCGACGAACCACAGGCGCTGAGCACCATCGTCGACGTGAGTATCGCGCCGGCGACACTGAGACGTGCGAGACGACGACGAGAGGCAGTGCGCACGATGAATGACCTCCGCGCCGGGGGCGCCGCGGCTAGCTCGCCGAGCGAACGGCGGCGCTCAGCACGGCGAGGCCGTCGGCCAACTGCTCGTCGGAGATAACCAGGGGCGGCAAAAGTCGGATGACGTTGCCGTAGGTACCCGCCGACAGGGCGATCACTCCCTGCTGGTTGCAGTACGACACGATGGCCTTGGCGGCCGCGGCGTTGGGGTTCATGGTGCCGGGCTCAATGAGCTCAATCGCCACCATGGCACCGCGTCCACGGACGTCGCCGATGATGGCGACGTCTTGTTGCAGCGTGCGCAGCGTGCTCAACATCGTGTCGCCCAGTACGCGCGCCCGCGCGCCGAGATTTTGATCACGCAGGGTGGAGATCGTCGCGAGCGACGCCGCGGCGGCCACTGGGTTACCCCCGTAGGTGCCACCCAGTCCACCTTCGTGCACCGCGTTCATTAACTCGGCGCGACCGGTCACCGCCGCGAGGGGCATGCCACCCGCGAGGCCCTTGGCCGTCGTGACGAGGTCGGGAATAACACCCTCGTGGTTGACCGCGAACCAGTCGCCCGTACGACAAAAGCCGCTTTGAATCTCGTCGGCGATGAAGATCACGCCGTTGTTTGACGTCCACGCCGACAACGCCGGGAGGAAGCCTTCGGCGGGCACGATGAAACCACCTTCGCCCTGGATGGGCTCGATGAGTAACGCCGCTACGTTGTGCGCGCCAACCTGGGTTTCAATCATTCGAATCGCCTGCGCGGCGGCCTCGGCGCCACTCAAGCCGTCGCGGAAGGGGTAGCTCATCGGCACGCGGTAGATCTCGGGCGCGAAGGGACCGAAGCGGTCCTTGTAGGGCATGTTCTTCGCGGTGAGGGCCATGGTGAGATTCGTCCGCCCGTGGTAGGCGTGGTCGAAAACGACGATGGCGGGTCGACCCGTCGCTAGGCGCGCCACCTTGATCGCGTTCTCGACCGCTTCGGCACCCGAGTTGAACAGCGCGCTGGTCTTGTCGAAGTCGCCGGGGGTGAGCGCGGCGAGCTCCTCACAGACCTGCACGTAGCTCTCGTAGGGGGTGACCATGAAACAGGTGTGCGTGAACTTCGCGACCGCCTCACTGACCGCGTCGACCAACGCGGGCACGGCGTGGCCAATGCCCGTCACGGCGATCCCGGAACCGAGGTCGAGGAACAGGTTGCCGTCGACGTCTTGCAAGATGGCGCCTTCGCCGCGTTCCATGTAGACCGGCAGACCCTGGGTCAGGCCGTGGCTGACCGTGGCGCGACGACGGGCGTGGATCTCTTGGGACTTGGGCCCGGGGATCGCCGTGACGGGCATTGGCCACGCCGTGCCCGCGTTGGTCGA
>JANWIR010000015.1 GCA_025449805.1 Acidimicrobiales bacterium
CCTGGCTGCCTCGGCGTTCGTGCTCTAGCGGCGTGACGACCTCGAAGACACCGGGGAGTTGCTCGTTCACCAGCGCAATAAAGAGGTCCGTGAGCGCGAGACTCTTGGTGCGCAACGCCGCCATCGAAGTGCGTTCAAAGATTTCGAGTGCTCCTTCGAGTGCGGCGAGGGCGATGATCGAGGGCGATGACGTCACCCACGCTTGAATACCGGGCGCGGCTTCGTAGTCCAGTTCGAAGTCGAACGGACGCGCGTGGCCGAGCCAGCCGGGCAGAGGATTCTCTAAGACACCGTGGAACTCTTGGCGCACGTAGGCGAAGGCGGGCGCGCCCGGTCCGCCATTCAAGTACTTGTACCCACAGCCCGCGGCGAAGTCCACGTTCGCGCCCGTCACGTCGAGGGGTACGGCGCCCGTCGAGTGTGCGAAGTCCCAGAGCATCAGCGCCCCCACGTCGTGGACCGCCCGAGTAATGCCCGCGAGGTCCAGTGCCTCGCCCGTGCGGAAATCCACGTGCGTCAGCTCGACGAGCGCGACGTCGTCGTTGAGTTCGCGCTGGAGATCCGCTCGATCAATGACCTTTACCGTAATGGGCCGCGACGCACGACGCGCGACCGCCTCGATGATGTAGAGATCCGAATGGAAGTTGGCGCGATCGGTCAAAATCACGTGGCGTTCTGGTCGCAACTCGAGCGCCCCACCAACCAACTTGGCGATCAAAAACGTCAACGTATCGGCCACCACGACTTCACCCTCGCGTGCGCCAATCAATTGTCCGACGCGATTCCCGAGACGCGTCGGCTGGTCCATCCAACCGTCGCCCCAGCCTCGAACGAGTCGATGCGCCCACTGTTGGTCCACCACGTCCAACACACGACGTCGCGCCTCGCGCGTAACGGGACCGAGCGAATTACCGTCAAGGTAGATTTCGCCCTCGTTCAGCGTGAAGGCTTCGCGCAGTTCCGCGAGGGCGTCGCCGCCGTCGAGTTCTTGGCATTGTTCGCGCGTAATCACAGGACAGACCTCACTTCCCAAAGTTCTTGATACAGACGGTTGGCGAGTGTGGTTTCCAGGTAGGCCATACCCGCACTCCCGCCGGTGCCCGGACGTCGTCCAATTTGACGTCCGGCCATTAACACGTGTTGGTGACGCCACATCGCGAGTCGTTCATCGTGGTCCATCATGAGTTCCGCAACCGCGTGCAGCGCACTGCGCGTCGCACTCGCGTGATCGCGGTAGAGCAAACGAAGGACGTCAAGGACGTCGTCGTCGGGTGCGTCAAACTCTTGACGGAGTGCGCCGTCAAAGGCTTGCCAAAGATTGGTTTCCGCGGCCATTTCCGCCAACCACGCGCGTTGCGTCGCGTCGAAAAGTTCGAAGTGCAGCATCGCCGGTCGCCCCGCACCACTGAGAAACTCAATGGCCCGAAACTGCACGGACTGAAAACCAGACGCCGGGTTCAGTGGGTCGCGAAACGCCAGGAACGCCTCGGGTGACATTGTCTCGAGTACCCGAAGGTGCGCAATCAAGAGATCCTCAATGCCGACGTTGCGGCGAAGGTGCGCCAGCGCTCGCCAGGGTGCGCCGGTGACCAGCTCACGAATCGCGCGGCGCAACTCGTCGATGATGACCTTGAACCACAGCTCGTACGACTGATGGACCACGATGAAGAGCAACTCGTCCTTGGCGTCCACGCTTAAGGGAATCTGGAGTTTCAACAGGTCGTTGATCCGAAGATACGTCGAGTAGTCCGTTCCGTCCAACTCACTGGTCACCCTTGGCACATTACGCCTCGTTGCGCGCCACGCGTGGTGCTACGAGCGCGTGATGGGCTTGTAGCGCAGACGGTGTGGCTGATCGGCGTCGGTGCCGAGACGCTTGCGACGTTCGGCTTCGTAGTCCGAGAAGTTCCCCTCGAACCACCGAACGACCGCGTCCCCCTCAAAGGCCAACACGTGCGTCGCAATGCGGTCAAGAAACCATCGATCGTGACTAATGACGACGGCGCAGCCGGGAAAGTTCAAAAGGCCATCTTCGAGGGCGCGCAACGTGTCAACGTCCAAGTCATTGGTCGGTTCGTCGAGCAACAACACGTTGCCACCCTTGGTGAGCACTTTGGCCAATTGCACGCGGTTGCGTTCACCACCCGAGAGTTCCCCGACCTTCTTTTGCTGATCACTTCCCTTAAAGCCGAAACTCGCGACGTAGGCCCGCGCGTGGATCTCGCGCTGGCCGACCTTGAGGTGCTCCACGCCGCCGCTGATCTCGTCGTAGACACTCGCCTCAGCGTTGAGGGTGTCGCGCGACTGATCGACGTAGGCAAAAGCCACCGTAGAACCGACCTCGATCGTGCCGGCGTCGGGGGTCTCCTCACCCACCATCATGCGAAAGAGCGTCGTCTTACCGGCCCCATTGGCGCCGATGACGCCAACGATGCCGCCCGGGGGCAAGAGAAACGTCAAATCATCAATGAGCAGACGGTCGTCGTAACCCTTCGCGAGGCCCGTCGCGTTCACGACGACGTCACCGAGGCGTGGACCAGGCGGAATCGCGAGTTCGAAGCGGTCGTCGCGTCGCTCCGCCGACTCGGATTCGGCCACCAACTGATTGAAGGTGTTCAGGCGAGCCTTGCCCTTACTCTGTCGCGCCCGCGGCGAGAGTCGAATCCACTCGAGCTCGCGCGCCAACGCCGCTTCACGGACGCGATCGGCTTTCTCCTCGGCCGCCAGGCGAGCTTGCTTTTGCTCGAGCCACGACGAGTAGTTCCCTTCCCAGGGGATGCCGTAGCCGCGATCAAGTTCCAAGATCCATTGGGCCGCGTTGTCGAGAAAGTAGCGGTCGTGCGTAATCGCGACGACGGTGCCGGCGTAGTCCTGGAGGAATCGCTCGAGCCACGCGACGGACTCGGCGTCGAGGTGGTTGGTGGGCTCGTCTAACAACAAGAGATCGGGTTTCGATAAGAGCAGTCGACACAGCGCCACGCGGCGGCGTTCGCCACCCGAAAGTTTCGTGACGTCCGCGTCACTGGGCGGGAGTCGCAACGCGTCCATCGCGATCTCTAACGTGCGCTCCAGGTCCCACGCGTTGGTCGCGTCAATGCGCGCTTGGAGGTCGGACTGTTCGCTTAGCAACGCGTCAAAGTCGGCGTCAGGATCAGCGAAAGCGGCGCAGACCTCGTTGAAGCGGTTCAAGAGATCGCGTTGCTCGGCGACCCCATCCGCCACGTTTTCCACCACGTTCTTGGTGGGATCGAGTTGGGGTTCTTGGGGGAGATAGCCCACCGTGAAGCCCGGCGTGAGCCGCGCTTCACCGGTGAACCCGTCGTCTTGACCGGCCATGATGCGCAGCAACGACGACTTACCCGAACCATTCGAACCGATGACGCCGATCTTGGCACCCGGGTAGAAGGAAAGATTGATGCCCCGAAGGACCTCACGGTCGGGCGGATAGAAGCGCCGCAGATCGCGCATCGTGAATATGTACTGAGCAACCATGCCTTCTAGTGTGACCGATGACGCGACCACGAGGCGATGCCCGGCACGCACACGCCGGTCCCCCTTGCTCTTGACGTGAGATTTTCTATTGCTATTTGAGGTGATCGCACCTACGGTTGGCTGGTATGGCTGCACATCAGTCGTGTCCTCGAAAGGGACATGAGAACTACAACGTTGTCCGAGACGGAGTGCAGGCCAGCCCCCGTCGCCCGCGCCAACGCTGGCGCTGCATTGCACCCGATGGCACTTTTCACCGTTTTGTGGGAGTTCTCAGCCACGCTGTCACCGAGGCGGGATTTTGCGTGGAATGTGAAAAGCCCATCGAGCCGTTCGAGGGCCCGGCAGCTCCGTGGCGCTTCAATTTCTTCGTTCGTGAGATAGCGGCGGCACTTATTGGGATGGGTAGTGGTTCGTCCTACACGAGCGTGGCGGAGACAGCACGGTCACAAGCCTGGGGTCCAGGGAGAAAGTGGAACCGAAGCGAAGGTACGGTTGTGAATGGAGCCTTAGTTGCCGAGTGGTTGCAGCAGTACGGCCCAATCGTGTCCGAGCCCTATCAAGAGACGGGTTGGCCGGAAACCCTCGTTCTTGACTCCACGACGTTCCTTCACACTGACTCTTGGACTGGTGTCCAGGCGCGGTTGTTTAGTGTGCTCTTTGCCTATGGATACCCGGCTGATGGCACCAAGCCTCGTCTGTGGAAGATAGCGTCCAGCCTCAGCGATACTGGTCAGGATTGGGCTTACTTCCTCGCCAAGCTTCCCGGAAAGCCCCAGGTCATCGTCTGTGACGATGACACCAACATCAAGTTGGGAATACGCACACATTGGGGCCAAGGGCGCCCGGTTCACGTCCACACCTGCGAACACCACCTGTACCTGAGAGCGAAGAAGGCGTTAGAAACGGATGGAGCCCCGAGAACCAGCCCACTCCACAAAGCCCTCAATAAGGCGTTCAAGAGCCCCGAAGGGTGGGACGTACTCCGTGATGAGGTGAGGTTGGCGGGTTCTCCGACCCTGAAGAAGTGGATGACGAGCAAGAGTGCAATGGTGACGGCTCAGTTGGCCCGACGCGGCGAGGTAAGCGTGTACGCCAACGGGGCAATAGAGGCGCCAATCCGGGTGATACGCGAGAACATTGAGCGGCGGGCGTGGTGCTTTCGTAACCGGGTTCGTATGGACCTGCTCTTAGATCTGATGCGCCTCAACATCAACAAAGTGGCCTCACAGGACATTTACTCGACGGCTATCCGCGAACACCTGAAAGCAAACGGGGGAAGACCTACGACAACCCGTAAGCAGTGGGATCCACTTGGGACCTCCAGCCTTCGGCGGTAGGCAGGCCCTGGCAGCGGACCCTTTGGCTCGCTAACTATCGAACGGAGAAACCCTCCGTCGATCGACGGCGTTGGCTACTTGATGCCAACCGCCATGATGTGTGCAGAGCATCCAATCATTGACGGTTCGGCCTCGGTGAGACGTATTGCTCGCAGTAGAGACTCAGGCGCATTCATTCGATGTTCCAAATCACCAAGTAGCCACGCAAATCCTTCGATTGGAATGAGTTCGATAGCACCGAAGCCGGAGAGACTTAGCTCGGCGTGAACTTCCTCTGGGCGATGGAGATACCCCCAGAATTCTCCATCAGTGAACTTGGCCGGGTCCTTACTGAGCCCACTCTCAATGTTCACCTGGAAATTGTCGAATGCTCCTGGCCGGTCGAGGCGTCCTTTCATCGACCCGTCCATCACCCAGGCATACCGAGAGATGACTTCAGCGAGAAGCTTGCCGCCTGGTCGTAACACACGACGAGCTTCTTGGAGTGCGAGTTCACGGTCATGGGCATCAACAAGGTGATACAAGGGCCCCATCAGTAGAACCGCATCGCAACTCTCATCATCAAGCGGAAGCTGACGCGCCTCACCCACCATTGCTTCGAATGTCCATCTACTGCTCTCGGCGGCGCGGGTCTTCGCCAATTCGACGTGCTTTTCTACTGGATCGAAGAGAACTACATGATAACCCTGCTGTGCAAGATGGGCAGCATGTGCCCCTGGCCCGCCGCCAACATCGACGACGACACCACTGGGTGGCAAGAAGCGGTCAAAAATGTCCCATGTACGCAGACGAACCAAATCACCCAATCCTGGTGCCCACAATCGGCCTTCCTCATCTGTAAGGTCGTATCTGCGAGCCACTCGATCTTCAAAGTCCATGGCGACTACTGGCCTGGTCATCTCCACAGCATCACGGCGTGGCGGAATGCCTTCATCGTTATGTGGTTCATCTCGTTGCCCAGTGTCATTCATGGAGAAGACTGTACTTGCGCGCAAATCCAGCGCACTAAACACTCCCGTTTATCTCACGTCAAGAGCAAGGGGGACGCCGGTACACTCCCCCGAATGACCGAGACCCAGACCCCCGTCGCAACCCGGACGCGCCACACCCCCGACTGGCTCATTTTGAGCATTGCCTGCTTGGCGCAGTTCATGGTCGTACTCGACGTCTCCATCGTGAACGTGGCCCTGCCGTCGATGCAACGAGACCTGCACTTTTCGTTGTCGAGTGCGCAGTGGGTGGTCAACGCCTACGTCTTAACCTTCGCGGGATTCCTCCTCCTCGGCGGTCGGGCGGCCGATCTCTTCGGACGCCGTCGCGTGTACTTATTCGGTATGGGGGTGTTTGTTCTCGCGAGCATTGGCGCCGGCTTCGCCGCGACCGGTGGTCAAATGGTGGCCGTACGCGCGATTCAAGGTATCGGTGGTGCGGTTTTGTCGCCCACCACGCTCACCATCATCGTCACAACCTTTCAGGGATCTCGCCTACCCAAGGCCATTGGCGCGTGGAGTGCCGTGGCCGGCGCCGGCGGCGCCGTCGGCGCCTTGTTAGGCGGTCTCTTGACCGGGTACGTCTCGTGGCGCTGGATCTTCTTCATCAACGTTCCCTTCGGCCTGGCCGCGGGTGTCGGAGCGCTCCTCTTCCTCCACGAACTTCGCAACCAAGACGCCACCAACAAACTCGACGTCACCGGCTCTGTTCTCGTGACCGGATCATTAGCCGCCTTGATTTACGGCGTCGTGCGGACTACCACGGTGGGTTGGACCTCGTCGACGTCACTTTCCTGGATAGTCGGTGGCCTTATCGGTCTCGGGGCATTCTTGTTTTGGGAGTCGCGTGTTGCGTCACACCCGATCATGCCCTTTCGGATCTTCCACTCCCGAGCGCTCTCAACCGCGAATCTGGCCATGTTCCTCGTGGGTGGCGCCTTCTTCGCGATGTGGTACTTCTTGACGTTTTACTTTCAGTACATCCTGCACTACGACGCCGTGCGGACAGGTTTCGCGTTCTTACCGATGGCGATTGCCATCATCGTGGGTGCGCAGCTGAGCTCACGAATCCTGCCGCGCGTCGGGGTTCGACCGCTCATCACGGTGGGGACGCTGCTCGCCACCGGCGGCTTCTACTGGATCTCGCTGATCGAACCCACGAGCTCCTACTGGGGCAATATTCTCGTCCCGTCGGTCACGTGCGCCTTCGCCATGGGCGTTCTCTTTCCCTCGTTGGCCACGGCGGCGACCTCCGGCGTCGAACGTACCGACGCCGGCCTGGCGTCAGGGGTGTTGAATACCGCGCGCCAGGTGGGTGGATCGCTCGCCCTGGCCATACTGGGCACGGTCGCGATTGATCGCACGAACACGTTTAGCAATCCCCAATCGGCCCTCGCTCTCGTGGCGGGGTATCAGCGCGCCTTCGAAATCTCCGCGATCGTGACGTTGATTGCCTTCGCGGTCGGTCAAGCCGTTCCCCGAGGTGTCGGACGTCGGGCCACGGCGTAGATTCGGTCCCGCAACGCTGCACCGAAGGACCAAGACCGCGCGGAGTAGTGTCGCTCGTATACAAAATGTGGCGCTCGTGACGACTGAGTCGGTGGTGAGACCGGCGCCAAAGAACCTTGGGAGGGTTGCAAATGCATAAGGGAGATAAGGCGTGCGTTTCGCGTCGTCTAGGCACGTGGATTGGTACCGCGTCGTTAGTGCTGGGCACCATGACGGTTGGTCTGGGTGCGACTGCCCTGTCAGCGTCGGCCAGTGGCCAGTTCAAGGCGTGTGTCGTAACCGACACCGGCGGTATTAATGACAAGTCGTTTAACCAGTCGGCCTACAACGGCCTCCTGGACGCGGCGAAGGTCGACACGAGCATTGTGCCGTCGTACCTGTCGTCAACCTCGTCAGCCGACTACGCCCCGAACATTCAGAGTTTCATTAGCCAAGGTTGCGGCATCATCGTGACCGTCGGCTTCTTGATGCAGAACGACACGCAGGCGGCGGCCACGGCCAACCCGAATCAGAAGTTCGCGATTGTCGACTCGAACGTGACGGGCTCGAACGTCTTGTCGTTGAACTACATGACCAACCAGGGCGCCTTCTTGGGCGGTTACCTCGCGGCCGCTAGTTCCAAGCACGGCGTCGTCGCGACGTACGGCGGCATCAACATCACGCCCGTAACGATCTACATGAACGGTTTCGTAGCCGGCGTGCGTTACTACAACAAGATGAACCACAAGCACGTGAAGGTCCTGGGCTGGACGCCCGCGAAGGGAACCTGCACTCTCGCCAAGTGCGATGGTAAGGGTACGTTCGTCAACAGCTTCACGGACCAGACGGCGGGCAAGACCATCACCGCCGCCGACTTCGCGGCCAAGGCCGACGTCGTCTTCCCGGTCGCTGGCTCGGTGGGCCTCGGCTCCATTGCCGCGGCCAAGCAAGCCGGGAAGGGTCACTCCGTCTTGTGGGTGGACTCCAACGGTTGCTTGACGGACGCCGCCGACTGCAAGTGGCTCATCGGTACCGTCGCCAAGGGCGTCGAGCCCTCGGTGCGCGACGCGGTGCTCGCCGCGGCCAAGGGAACCTTCCAGGGTGGTACGTACCTCGGTACGTTGAAGAACCAGGGAACGGCGCTGGAGTACGGCGGCATCATGGTTCCCGCGTCGCTGAAGAAGGCCATCGCGAAGATCACGGTCGGTGTCAGCACGGGCAAGATTTCGGTCAATCCGAACAACTACCCCGCGAAGTAATCCTCACCGCCTCGGGCGGTTTACGACGAAGGCCCGGACCAAATGGTCCGGGCCTTCGTCGTGAGTAGAGTTTTCCTTCATGCGCGTCGAACTGCGGGGAATCACCAAGCGATTTGGTACCTTCACCGCCAACGATCAGATTTCGCTCACCGTGGAACCCGGGCAGATCCACTGTCTGCTGGGCGAGAACGGGGCCGGCAAATCGACCCTGATGAACGTACTCTTTGGACTCCTGCGCCCGGACGAGGGCCAGATTCTCATTGACGGCGAACCGGTCACGTTCGCGAACTCCGGCGAGGCCGTTCGTCGCGGCATCGGCATGGTGCACCAGCACTTCATGCTCGTGCCCGTCTTCAGCGTGGCAGAAAACGTGGTGCTCGGCTTTGAGCCAACGAAATCCTTCAATCGCCTCGATCGTCTCCGCGCGCGCGAGAGCATTCACGAGGCCTCGCAGCGTTTCGGACTCGAGGTTGACCCTGACGCCATTGTGGAAGAACTCCCCGTGGGGATTCAACAGCGCGTCGAGATTCTCAAGGCGCTCAATCACGACGCGCAACTCCTTATCCTCGACGAACCGACCGCGGTCTTGACCCCTCAAGAAATCGACGCGCTCATTGGCATTATGCGATCGTTGAAAGACGCTGGGAAGTCCATCCTCTTTATCTCGCACAAACTTCGTGAGGTGCGGGAGGTCTCGGACGTCATCACGGTTATTCGTCAGGGCCGCGTCGTCGGCACCGCCGAGCCTACGGATTCCGAAACTCAGCTGGCGTCACTCATGGTGGGACGTGACGTGTCGCTCACGGTCACCAAGGAAGCACACGAAGCTGGAGCGTCGCGCCTCGAGATTCGTGACCTCGTCGTGCGCGACGACCGCGGCGTCGCGGTGGTCGACGGCGTCTCCCTCGACGTGCGCGCGGGCGAAATCGTAGCCCTTGCGGGCGTGCAGGGTAACGGGCAGACCGAACTCGTTGAGGCACTGGCGGGCGTGCGACCGGTGGAATCGGGCACCATCACGCTGGACGGACGTGACATCACCAACGCGACACCTCGCGAGATCCTCGACGCGGGCCTCGGCCACGTACCCGAGGACCGCCAACGCGACGGCTTGGTTCTGTCGATGTCCGTGGCGGACAACCTGGTGCTCAACACGCCGCGCGCGACCCCGTACGCCCGGCGCGGTTCGCGGCGCCGGAGCGAAGTGCGCCGAAACGCGGAGGAGCGGATTCGTGATTTCGACATTCGTACCGAGTCACCCGAGGCCCCCGTCAGCTCCCTTTCGGGCGGTAATCAACAAAAGGTCATCTTGGCGCGCGAACTCTCGCGTCCCCTCAAAGTTCTCGTCGCGGCACAACCCACCCGGGGACTCGACGTCGGTTCCATTGAGTACGTCCACCGTCAGATCGTCGAGACGCGCAACGCCGGCCAGGGCGTCGTGATTATCTCGTCGGAGCTCGACGAGGTGCTCGCGCTCGGTGACCGCGTGGCCGTAATGCACCACGGAAAGATCATGGGCGTCGTCGCGCCCTCGACGAGTCGCGAAACGATTGGCCTGTTGATGGCGGGTGTCGTCCTCGAGGAGGTCGCGGGTGCGTAGATTGCTTCGTTGGTGGCGAGGGCTGTACGAAAGTCCCGTGCTGTTAACCGCCTTCGCCGTCGTCCTCGGACTGGTGGTGGGGATGTTCGTCATCATCTTTACGACGACACCAGTGCTCGACGCGTGGCGAAGCGTCCTTAACTCGTGGGGTGGCCCGGGCCACGCCCTCAAGACGACCCTCGACCACGTGGGCGCGGCGTATCGAGCGATGTTCAATGGCGCGATCATCGACCCGTCGACACTGTGGCACTCGTTGAACACGGGCCAGGGCTGGACGCAGACGCTCACCCCCTTATCCGAGACGCTGACGTACGCGACACCGCTCACGATTGCCTCCATTGGCGTCGGGATCACCTTTCAAACGGGGCTCTTCAATATTGGCGCGAACGGCCAGGCAATCATTGGCGGCATCATCGGCGTGGCCATTGGCTCGTCGTTGCACTTGCCCACCATTATCCTCATGCCACTCACGCTGCTCGCGGGCATCGCGGGCGGGATCATCACCGGCGCGATCCCGGGACTACTCAAGGCCTTTACCGGGGCCCACGAGGTCATCGTGACCCTGATGTTCAACTACGTGGCCAATCTGTCGTTGATCTTCGCGCTCTTGTCGACACCACTGCAACAGCCCGGACAGGGAAACGACATCTCGCGGACCTTGCGACCCGGGGCACTTCTGTCGCCGCTCTTTGGCACGACGTCGGGACTCCGCGTGAACTGGGGACTCTTCATTGCGGCCGCCATCGTGGTTTTGGCCTGGTGGTTTCTCGAACGTTCCTCACTCGGTTTTGAGTTCCGCGTATCGGGCGCGAACCCCCACGCCGCGCGGGTGTCGGGGATCAATCCTCGCAAAGTCACGATTTACGCCTTTTTGATTTCGGGCGGGCTCGCGGGACTCGCGGGTATCACGCAAGTGGCCGGCACGACGCACTACATCGACGGCGGCTTCTTGGTGGGTAGTGCCGGCATTGGCTTTACCGCCATCACCGTCTCGCTCCTCGGGCGCAACCGGCCCATTGGCATCATGTGGGGCGCTCTCCTCTTCGCCGCGCTGGGCGTGGGCGGACGCGCGATGCAAGCCACCACGGGCATCCCGCTCGATCTCGCGACGATTATCCAGTACGCCATCGTCCTCTTCATCGCGACGCCGGTCCTGGTCGAAGAGATCTTCCGGATGCGCGCGCGCAGCGCCGGCGGACTTCAGCTCGCCTCACAAGGGTGGAACACGTGACCACCACGCTCGCGAATATCAGCGAGACCGCCCCACGGCGTCGGCTCCAACGCGATCAGGTCATTGGCCTGTTGATGGTGGCCCTCGGTCTGTTCACCGCGTGGGCCTTCGGCCTGGGCGCGGCGGGTCGTTCACAGTCCCAGTTCACCTTTGACCCGGTTAACGCCTCGGGAACCGTGCCGTGGCACCTCGGCGCGTTAACGCTGCCCACGCGCGTGAGCTGTTTGCTCGCGGGTGCGCTCATCATCGCGGGGGGTGTCGAAATCCTTTGGCGTCGGCCACGCCGGGCGCTCTTGGCGCGTTTTGGGGGTGGGGCCGTTCTGTTCTTCCTCGCGATCTTGACGTGGGCCTCGCGCACGCACGGACCGTCACAGGTGAGTTTCGTGAATCTGACCTCCGTGTTAGTCGGCGGCATTGCCCCGGCCGTCGTGCTGACCTACGGATCGCTGTCGGGCGTGCTGTGTGAACGAGCGGGTGTGGTGAACATCGCCATTGAGGGACAGTTCCTCGCGGGGGCGTTCCTGGGTTCACTCATTGACTCGGTCACCCACAATTTCTTTTTCGCCACGCTCGGGGGCGTCGTCGTGGGCGCGGGGCTTGGCGCGATTCTTGCCTTCTTCGCGCTGCGCTATCAGTCCGACCAAATCATCGCTGGCGTGGTGCTCGCGAGTCTGGTGATCTCCCTCGGCTCGTACCTCAACTTGCAAGTGCTGACGCCCTATCCGCAGTACAACGCGGGCTCACCCGCGCCCAATTTGATGATTCCCCTCCTCGGCAAGATCCCCATTCTCGGTCCGGTCCTCTTCGACGAGAACGGCTTCTTCTACCTCGTGGTAGCCCTGGTGCTCCTCATTAGCTTCGGCCTCTTTCGCACGCGTTGGGGTCTACGCGTGCGCGCCGTGGGTGAGCACCCCAAGGCCGCGGCGTCGGTGGGCATCGACGTCATCCGCACGCGCTACGTCAACGTGATCTTGGGTGGCGTGGTCGCGGGCGTCGGTGGCGTCGCGCTCTTCGCTTGGCAGGGCCAGTTCCAACCGGGGATCACCTCGGGTTACGGCTACATCGCCCTGGCCGGTCTGATCTTTGGTCGCTGGCGTCCTTCGGGGGTGGTCGTCGCGGCGCTGCTCTTTGGCATGTCGGTGTACCTCGCGAACAACTTGCAGACCTACCAAGTGCCGGTGTCGACGTCCATCCTTTTGATGTTCCCCTACGTGGTGACGATCTTCGTCGTGTCGGGTCTCATCGGGCGCGTACGCGCCCCGGCCGCCGACGGCATCCCCTACAAGCGCGACTAGTTCGGCGCCCCGAGTTCGCGAATGGCGCGCGCGCCGGCGTCCATGGCGGCTTGCAGGGCGGCGACAATGCTGCCCCCACCGAGTCGAGAGCCGAGGTACGCGCCGGCCGACGCGTCGCCAGCCCCCGTGGTGTCGCGCGCGACGACGTCGTGCGCCGCGACGCTGTGACGGCGACCGTCGGCGTGCAACCACGCCCCCAGTGATCCGCGGGTCACGAAGACTTCGTCGTAGTGACGCGACAGCTCCTTGACCGCGTCGTCGAGATCCGATTCGCCGGCGAGAACGAGCGCCTCCTCGGCATTCGCGAAGAGCCACCGCGCGTCCACGCTCGCGTCAAGGAAGCGTTCCGGCGTGAGTTGACGTAACGGCTCCACGGAACAGACGTCGAGCGAGGTACCAAGCCCGCGCGCGGTCGCGTCGGCCAGCAGCGCCCGCGCCACGTCACGCGTTGCGTCGTCGAGGACCAGGTAACCCGAGACATGGACGTGATTGAAGTCGGCGAGCCCCTCCAGCACGAAGTCGCGCGCCAGCTGTCGATTCGCGCCGCGATCGGTGAACATCGCGCGCTGCGCGTTGACATCGACCATGGCGACAACGACGCCGGTCGTCGCGTCGGTTATCTGGAGACGAGGAGTCACACCCGCGGCTACCAGGGTGGCCGCGAAGAGGTCCGACGCCGCGTCGTCGCCGCTGGCGCCGACGAACGTGACGTGGTGGCCATGTTGGACCAACGTCACGGCGAGGGTGGCCGCGGAACCGCCCCGCACCACGCGAATCTCGGATGGCGTGTCACTGGTTGGCGCGTTCGGGGCCGTTGGTCGCACCACCACGTCGAGCATGACGTCACCCACGACGAGTACGCGCTTGGCGCTCACGACGCGCTCCCGGCGACGGCAATTTCACCGGCGAGTCGGGCGTTCGCGACGACCAAGTCGCGATTCACCTGCACGCTGACGCCCGCGCTCGCGCGAGCAAACTCTTCCAGCAACACGGGGGTGACCTCTTTTCCGCTCACGCCACGCGCGGCAACGACCGCCAGCGCGCTCGCCAGGGCGGCGTCGTGCAGGGCGGGATCCAACTGTAGACGGACGTCAACGGGCTGGGCCACCAGGACACCCGTTGGTGACGTGGCGCGGTGCGCGCGAAAAGCGTCGGCCGCCTCGCGCGCTGACGCGACCGACCAGTCGAGCGCGAAACCCGAGTCGCTGAGGTAGAACCCCGGGAACTGCGTCGTCCGATATCCCCACACTGGTACACCGAGCGTGTCGAGTCGCTCCAGCGTCGCGCCGACGTCGAGAATTGATTTCGCGCCCGAGGCCACGACCAGTAAGGGCGTGCGCGACAGGGCGGTCAAATCGGCCGACTCATCAAAGCTGTCGCTGGCGCCTCGGTGAACGCCGCCGAGGCCGCCGGTGGCCATGACCTCAATGCCCGCGCGGTGCGCGACGGCGATCGTCCCGGCGACCGTTGTGGCGCCGTCCAAGTGTTGGGCAACGGCGTAGCCCAGGTCACGCGTTGACAGTTTGGCCACGTCGCGTGACGGATCGGCCAACGACTCGATCTCCTCGATCGAGAGTCCCACGCGAATTTTGCCGTCAATGACGGCGACGGTTGCCGGCACCGCTCCGGCGGCGCGCACGGCTTCTTCGCACGCGCGCGCGACCTCCATATTCGTCGGCGCGGGCAGGCCGTGGACCAAAATGGTCGACTCCAACGCGACGACACCGCGAGCGTCACGCAACGCGTCACGAACCTCGTCGGACAGCACGAATGAGGGCGGAAGGGGAGGAGTCATGCACCGCGAAGTGTACTGTGAGGTCGTGACGCCCCTGGTCGACGTGGACTGGCACCTCCTGCGCGCTCGCGCGCGCGACGCCGCCACCAGGTCCTACGCGCCCTACTCGCGCGTGCGCGTCGGGGCGAGCGCCCTCACCAGCACCGGCGTCGTCATCGATGGTTCGAACGTCGAAAACGCGAGCTACGGCTTGACGTTGTGCGCCGAGTGCGCACTCGTCGGTGACCTCGTGCGCGTACGCGGTGGTCGACTGGTCGCGGTCAGCGTCGTCGCGGGCGACGGCGAACCACTTACGCCGTGTGGACGGTGTCGTCAACTCTTATTCGAACACGGTGGGGCCGAACTCTTGATTGACGCGGGCGCCGACGCACCGCCCCAACGACTCGGCGAATTGCTACCGGGCGCCTTCGGACCCGACGACCTCGAAACCCGCGCCAGTTCGTGAGCTATTCCGCACCCCTGCTCATCGCCGCGAAACGAGACGGTCAGGAACTCAGTGACGACGCCATCACGTGGCTCCTCGAGTCGTACGACCGCGGCGACGTCGCCGAGGAGCAGATGTCCGCGATGCTCATGGCCATCGTCTTTCGCGGCCTCGAGCTGCGCGAACTGACCAGCTGGACCAACGCCATGATCGATTCCGGTGAGCGCCTCGACCTACGCAACCTGTCGCGACCCACGGTGGACAAGCACTCGACCGGCGGCGTCGGGGACAAGATCTCGCTCATTCTCGCGCCGCTCGTCGCGGCCTGCGGCGCGGCGGTGCCCCAACTCTCCGGTCGGGGCCTCGGCCATACGGGCGGGACCCTCGACAAACTCGAGTCGATTCCTGGCTGGCGAGCGTCGCTCACCAACGAGGAGATCTACCACCAGCTCGACAGTGTGGGGGCGGTCATCTGCGCGGCCGGCAGCGAACTCGCGCCCATCGATCGGCGCCTGTACGCGTTGCGCGACGTGACGGGAACCGTCGAATCCATTCCCCTGATTTCCTCGTCCATCATGTCGAAGAAAATCGCCGAAGGCACCGGCGCGCTCGTCCTCGACGTCAAGGTCGGTCGCGGCGCCTTTCTCAAAGACCGCGACAGTTCGCTGCGTCTGGCGCGCACCATGGTGGACCTCGGCACGTCACACGGCGTGCGTACCGTGGCGCAACTGACCAACATGGACGAGCCACTGGGGCGCTGCGTGGGTAACGCCCTCGAGGTTGACGAATCGGTCGAGGTCCTGCGCGGGGGTGGCCCGCGTGACGTGCGCGACCTCACGGTGGCACTCGCGACGATCATGTTGGAACTGGTCGGTCTGAGCGACGACCCCGCCGCGCGACTCGACGACGGTTCGGCCTACGCCCTCTATCGCGACATGATTATCGCCCAAGGGGGTGACCCTGACGCGCCGTTGGCTCGCGCCGCGCATCGCGACACCCGCGTCGCCCCGCGCGCGGGCGGGGTGCCGTCCATCGACGCCTACCGCGTGGGTGTCGCCGCGTGGCGCCAAGGCGCAGGACGCGCCCGCAAAGAGGACCCGGTGAGCGCGGGGGCCGGCGTGGAAGTTCTTGTGCGGCGCGGTGAGCGCGTGGAGATCGGCCAGCCACTCTTCGTGTTGCACGCCGACGACGAGGTCCACCTACGCGCGGGCCACGACGAGATTCGCGGTGCGCTCACCATCGGCGACGAACCCGTGGACGAGGCGCCCCTTCTCTTTGAGCGGGTCGACGCGTCGAACTGAGCCTCGCTAGCCTGGGTCGATGACGGCAATGGCGCTTTCACACAACGAGCTTCTCCTCGCGCCCAAGGTTCTTCTACACGAGCACTTGGATGGGGGACTTCGACCACAGACCGTGATTGAGTTGGCCGCCGAAATCGGTTACCGCGCGCTACCGACGACGGACCCCGACGAACTCGCGAACTGGTTTATCGCCGACGACGAAGGTGGGGACTTAGTGCGCTACCTCGAGGGCTTCGCGCACACGATTGCCGTGATGCAGACCCCCGAGCAGCTCGCGCGCGTCGCCCACGAAAGCGCGGTGGACCTGGCGCGCGATGGCGTCGTGTACGCCGAGGTGCGCTTCGCGCCCGAGCAACACCTGCTCGCGGGTCTAACGCTGACCGACGTCGTGCGCGCGGTGCTCGAGGGTTTCGCCTCGGGAACCCGCGCCGCGCGCGAGGAAGGTCACGTCATCGTCGTGCGCGCGATTCTCTCGGCGATGCGTCAAGCCACTCACAGCGAGACCATCGCACGACTGGCCGTCGACTTTCGCGACCAGGGCGTCTGCGGCTTCGACATCGCGGGTCCGGAGGACGGGTTTCCCCCGACCGAGCACTTACGGGCCTTCCAACTCGTCCAGCGCGAGGACTTTCACATGACGATTCACGCCGGCGAAGCCTTCGGCCTACCGTCAATTTGGGAAGCGGTCCAGTTCTGCAACGCGGAGCGTTTAGGTCACGGCGTACGTATCGTCGACGACATTACGGAGCGCAACGGCGTGCACTCACTCGGGCTACTAGCAAACTTTGTGCGCGATCGACGGATTCCCCTCGAGGTCTGCCCCACCTCCAACGTGCATACCGGCGCCGCCAAATCGATTCTCGAACATCCCATTGAACTCTTGCGCCAACTTCGCTTTCGCGTGACCTTGAACACTGATAATCGCCTCATGAGTGGCGTCACGTTGACCTCAGAGTTCGAGACCTGCGCGCGCGCCTTCGGCTGGAATCTCGACGACGTCGAGTGGCTGACCCTCAACGCGGCGAAGAGCGCCTTCTACCCCTTCGACGAACGTCTGCAGCTCATTAACACCGTGATCAAACCCGGTTACGCGCGACTACGCGACGTCCGCGGCGAGGGCGCGAACGTCGTCGCTGATCGCGCGTAACTGGCGCGCGGCCTCCGCGCGCCGTGCACGCAATGTCGGCCCGGTGACTTCGGTCACCTCCAGGTAGAACTTCACCTTGGGCTCCGTCCCCGAGGGCCGTACGACCACGCGACCTCGCTCACCGAGTTCAAAGATCAACCCGTCCGTCGCCGCGAGTCCGCGCCAACCGTCGCGCAGGTCCACCACCGCGCGCACGGCGACGCCGCCCAGAGTCGTGGGCGCGTGCGCGCGCAGAAGGGCCACCACGCGACCGGCCGCCGCCTCGTCCGCCAAGCGCAAGGAGACCTGCGCCGTGGCGTGGACGCCGTAGCGCTCCTCGAGCTCGTCCAGTCGATCCACGAGCGTGCGACCACTCGCGGCGAGGTCGTGGGCGAGGCGCGCGAGCGCGAGCGCCGCCGAGAGACCGTCCTTGTCTGCTACGGCGTCATCAACCGCGAAGCCCAGGGCCTCTTCGTAGCCAAAGGCCAAACGATGCTCGCGCGCCGCGCGGGCGATCCACTTAAAGCCCGTCAGCGTCAACTCGAACGTGACGCCGTACTCGCGCGCCATCGCCGCCAACAGTGTGGACGAAACAATGGTGGTCGCGACGACGTCGCCGGGGGCGATCCCCGCGTCGAACAGCGCCGAGGCTAGGAGACACCCGATCTCGTCACCGCGCAGCGCGCGCCACTGCCCCTGATCCGGTATCGCCGCGCCGAGGCGATCGGCGTCGGGATCGTTCGCGAGTACCAGATCGGCGCCCGTCTCGCGCGCGAGACGAATCGCCAAGTCGAGCGCCCCCGGCTCCTCCGGATTTGGAAAGGGCAGCGTCGGAAAATCGGGATCGGGCGCGAACTGCGCGTCAACCACGTGCACCTGGCGATAACCGGCGCGACGGAGGAGGTCGCGGGCACTCTCACCGCCGACACCGTGCAGTGGCGTGTATACGATCGCGAGGTCGCTACCGCCACGTGGCGCAAAGCGTTCGAGTAGGTGCGTGCGGTAGCGCTCGAGTACGTCCGCCGTAACCCACTCGTGTACATCGCTGTCACGCGACCCGAGCGGCGGGTCCAGCGGCGCTTCGCGCGCGAATCGCTCAACGACCTCGTCGTCGGGAGCCAGTATTTGCGCGCCGTCGCCCGCGTACAGTTTGTAGCCGTTGTCCTGAGGCGGGTTATGACTGGCCGTAATCATGACGCCCGCGCAGGCGCCGAGTGTCTTGACGCAGTACGGGACAAAGGGTGTGGGCAGTGCCGCGGGCAACTCCCACACGCGCACCCCGGCACCCAGCAGTACCGCGACCACCTCATCGGCGAACGCCGGTGAGCCGTGTCGTGCGTC
This sequence comes from Acidimicrobiales bacterium, assembly GCA_025449805.1. GTDB lineage: Bacteria > Actinomycetota > Acidimicrobiia > Acidimicrobiales > RAAP-2 > RAAP-2. The sequence continues at coordinate 18,676 of JANWIR010000015.1, forward strand.
ACGGCCCACGACAACCCCGCGCCCAACATCGTCACCGCGCTGCGCGAGCCAGGCGACGACCCCTTGAGTCGCGCGCCGCACGCTGTAGCGATTCATGCCGGACGGCCCGGCCATCACCGGGCCACGCAGCCCCGCGGTGCCAAAACGTAGGGGGCGCGCGAATCGGCGCGCGAGTTCTTCGTCGTCGTCGCGCGCGAGGAGCGCACGAAGTTCCTCGCGACTCAACGGATCCGGGTCACCCGCGATCCAGGCCTCAACGTCGGCCTCCCAGCGACTCACAAGAGGGCGAGCACCGCCGCCAGCAGGGCGCCGAGCGACGGCGCCGCTCGCTGACCAGCTTCGAGGACTTCGAGGTGGTTGAGTGGACCGGCCACGACGCCGGCGGCGTGATTCGACACTAAGGAGAGGCCAACCACTTCGGCACCCAGGTGCCGAGCGGCGATGGCCTCAAGCACCGTGGACATGCCGACCAAGGACGCGCCCAGTGCGCGGGCCATGACGATCTCGGCTGGCGTTTCGTAGTGCGGACCGCGTAGGCCGAGGTAGACACCCTCGCGCAGGCCCGTCACGTGGGCCGTTATCCGCTCGCGCAGTCGCGCGCTGTAGAGGTCACTCAGGTCCACGAACCTCGAGCCGTAACCCTGCGGTGGTGCGTCGCCCTCGAGGGGCGACGTCCCGGTCAGATTGAGGTGATCACGGATCAGCACCGTGTCGCCCGGACTGAGCGATGGATCGACCCCGCCGCAGGCGTTGGTCAAGATCACGGTCGACGCGCCCGCCGCGATCAGGGTTCGCACCGGGTGCACCACCTGGGCGGCGCTACGACCCTCGTAGAGGTGGACGCGACCCGTCAGCAACGCGACGTGCAACGCGCCCACGTGCATCGACAGCACGTGGGCGCCGTGACCGGGCACCGTGGGCGCGTAAAAGCCCGGCAGATCGCTCGTTGCCACGTCGTGTTGCGCCTCGCCCAAAACGCTCACGCCCTCGCGCCAGCCCGAACCCAACACAATCGCCACGTCGAAGCGATCGACGCCGGCGCGCGCGCGTAGCTCGTCGGCGGCCGATTGGGCGAGGGCGTAGGGACTGTCCACTACTGACCCACCGTGTGCCACACCGTCGTCGTCTCAATGAAGGTGCGCAGTCGACGAAGCGAGTCCGCGTCACTCACGAAGCCCGTTCGTACCACGCGCTTAATGGATTCGGCGCTGAGCGCGCTGAGTTCTCCGAAGAGTTCGTCGTCCACGCCCGAGAGATCAACGCCGTCGACGTCCTCGTGCGCGCACAACACGGGCGCGAGTTCTTTGGACGAACCCGTCAACACGTTCAGCACCCCCGAGGGGAAGTCCGCCGTCGCCGAGAGTTCACCGAGCAACACGGCCGGCGTCGGCTGCGTGTCACTGGCCACGACGACCACCGCGTTCCCCGCGGCCAGCGGCGCCATGACCTGGTCAATCAGTCCCTCGAACGACGTTGGATGGGCCACGACCGCCACGACGCCCGACGGTGAGGGGTGTGAGAAATTGAAGAAGGGACCGGCGACGGGATTGGTCGAACCGTAGACCTGCGCAATCTTGTCGGTCCAGCCGGCGTACCAGACCACGCGGTCGATGGCGCGCGCCACCACGGTCGTCGCGTCCGACCCCTGCGCGAAGCTCACGTGCTCGCGCAATTCGTCGCGGCGCGATTCGGCCATCTCCGCGAGACGGTAGAGCACCTGTCCACGGTTGTACGCGGTGGCGCTCCACCATTTCGCCTGCGCTGCTCGCGCGGCCACGAC
>JANWIR010000016.1 GCA_025449805.1 Acidimicrobiales bacterium
AGTTGTTCGAGCTCGTCGTAGGAGAGCGCCAGCAGGTCAGCCGGGGTCTCAATTGACGGCAAAATCACGGATTTGAGCCTACCGCGTCACCCTCGACGCCGTACTGGCTAGTCGCTCGTGGTCGAGCTGGTCGAAGGCGGCGGCGTTGCCGGGGCGGCCGGCGTGGCCGGCGTGGACTTCGCGCCAGTGTCACTCGCGGGCACGGTGGCCGTAGACGAGGAACGCGCGTCGGTCTTGTAGAACCCACCGCCCTTAAAGACGATCCCGACGGCTGAGTAGACCTTGCGCAACGCTCCACCGCAGGCCGGGCAGACGTTCAAGGGGGCGTCGGAGAATGACTGTACGGCTTCGAGGCGCTCGTGGCAGCTTTGGCATTCGTATTCGTAAGTCGGCATTGCGATCTCCTGGCGAGAACTTCAAAGGTCTATTCTACCGGGGCCCGTCCAAGAGAAATCGTGTCGTAGCATGGCGCGATGGACGACTTACACCAGATTCGTCGTGGGAGTAGCGGTGGCGCCTTCCCCCGGGACCTCGGAGCGAGTGAGGTCACCGCACGACGCGCCCTGGCGAAGTGTCGGGTCAACATGCTGCCCGACACCACCGCCGCGGTCGCCGCGAACTCCATGAATAAGGGCGACGTGTTGGCGACTGCCCGCGTGGCTGGTATTCAGGCGGCGAAACAGGCCGCCAACCTTCTGCCCATGGCCCACCCCGTCTTAGTGGGCAACGTCTACGTGAATTTCACGATTGCCGATGACCACATTGACGTCGAGAGCAGCGTCGACACCGTCGACCGAACGGGTGTCGAAATGGAGGCTTTGACCGCGTGCGCGGTGGCGGCGTTGACGATTTACGACATGTGCAAGAGCAGTGACCGTACGATGAGCATCGAGCAACTCGCGCTCTGGGAGAAGTCCGGTGGACGTTCGGGTACCTGGCGGCGCGAGGAATCACTCGACGAGTGAGTCGCGCGTCGCGCCACGATGGCGGTGGACGCGAAAACATCGAGGAGAGCCATGGCCGTGCGAGGAAGTGTCGAACAGAGCCGCGAGCGTTTGGTCGCGCTGGTGCTCTTGTTGCAGCGTGCGCACCAGTACGGCGCGTTGAGTCAAGAGGAGATCTTGCGCGAGCTGACCGTGGACGAGTATCCCGTCTCGGCGAAAGGTCCGCGCAAGGTTCGTGCCTACGAAGGCGCCGACGCGACGGTGCGTCAGAAGTTTGAACGCGATAAGGCGCGCATTCGAGACCTTGGTTTCGTCATCGAAACCGTGGAACGTGACGACGGATCCATTGGCTACCGGATCGACCCCGCGAGTGGCTACGCGCCACCCCTGTTCTTCGACGCCCGCGAGGCGCGCGTCGTTGCGCTCGCGCTGCGCTTTTGCGGATTCGGCCAATCGGGCGCCTTTACCGTGTTTAGCGAGACGCCCGCGAGTGACGGCACACTGGCGGCCTCGAACTACTACACCCCGGTGGTGCGGGCGCTCAAACTTCGTCGCGTCTTGTCCTTCGAGTACTTCTCGTCCACGCGCAAAGTCCGTGTGGTCGAACCATTGGTGGTGGAAGTCGTACGGGGCGTCGCCTATCTCGTGGCGCGGGTACGCGGCACCGACGAAATTAAGGGCTACCGCTTCTCGCGCATGACCTCGATGCCCGAGGTGTTGGCCGACACCTTTGCGGTCGACGACGAGACGCTCGAGAACGCGCGCGCCTGGCGACCGGAGTATCAGAAGTCACCGCGACCCGTCGACGTCGTCGTCAGCACCTGTCGTGACTTCGCGGAACTGTTGGTGCGTCAGTACCCAGGAGCGCTCATCGCCGAAAAGCGCCATCACGTGGAAGTCGGACTGTCCTTCGACGGACCATCGAGCGCGCGACGTTTCGCGCTCGACGCCGCGGACCGGGTTCGCGTGGAGGCGCCGAAGTCGTTACGCGATGACCTGACCACGTGGCTGAAGAACGTCAATCGCGGCACGACGCCGGACCTCGAAGCAATAGTCTTTCCTCCCCAGGGAGGCCAGGACGTGCTCGGTCAGACCTTGCAACTCCTGCACGCGGTGTACGCGAGCGATCAGGGGCTGCGCGTGAGTGAGCTCGCGCGACGCTTTGGTCTCGCACCTGATCACGTTCGTCTCATCATGGACCGGCTGGTTTCGTTGGAGCCGATGAACGCCACGACCGACGGGACGGGACGCTTTCCCGCGCACGTCATTAAGGAGTGCGACGACTGGGACGATGAGGCCAACGATGATTCGTTGTACCTGGCGGACTTTAGCGATCTGCCCGAGGGGGCCGAGGAGCCGTCCGCGTTGATGTGGCGTGACCTCTTCGAACTGAATCTGGCCCTGCACGAGGCGGCGCGGGTTTATCACGACGACGCGCTCACCTCGGCCATGCGCAAAATTGAAGACGTCACGAGTTCCTTCCTCCAGGTTGAGTCCGACGCCGTTGACGATCTACTCGTCGTGATTGAACGCGCGATCCGCGACGGCGCGCAACTCAAGATCGAGTACGTCGCCGTCGAATCCGACGAAGTTCAAGTTCGACTCATCACGCCCCGTGAGATTCGGGCCCTAAACGGCAACACGTACGTACGTGCGTACTGCGACACGCGACGCGACTGGCGTACGTTTCGACTCGATCGCGTGACGGCCATCCTCGCCACGTCACCCGCTGGGCCCACGCCCGAAGATCAAATTGACGGTTGGCTTACCCGTGTCGGCGACGATGGCGGCGAGGTCGTGGTGGTACTGGAACCAGCGAATCGTTGGCACTTTGAGACGCTGCCCGGCGCCCAGTGGACGACCGTGAGCGACGGTCGACTCGCCGTCAAGTTTCACGTCACGAGCGCGTTGTTCCTCGACCATCTGATGGTCAAGTGCGGCCCCGGCGCGGTGGTGGCGACCCCGGCCTATCGCCGAGCAGGTCACGAGCTCGCCAAGCGAATGTTGGCCGCGCTGTAGACGACCGTTGGGTGCCGGGAGGTGCCCGTGTTGCGGATCTACGTGCGTCGCAGCGACGACGTTCGCTACTACACCGATGATCGCGCGCGCGAGCTCGACGGTCCGCGCGACGGCCCGCCCGGCTGGTGGTTGCGCGGCGAGGGTGACCCCATGCGCGTTGACGACGTCGCACGCGTGTTGACGACCACGCCGCGCTCGGAGGTCAAGGGATACGACCTGATTTTCGCCGCGCCGCGACCGTTTTCGACACTGCTCGCGATAGACGAGGCGGCGGCGCCGCATCTCGTCGCGGCCCAGCGGACGTCGGTTCGCGGGGCGATGGCCTACCTCGAAGCGCACGCGTTGGTGATTCGTGACCGACGAGCCGGCGACGATCGTGAAGTGTCGCGCACGTGGGAACGCGTCGTTTCCTTCACCCACGGCGTCAATCGGCACGGCGATCCTCACCTGCACGACCACGTCGTGGTCGGCGCGCGACCGGCGAACGCCTCGGTCGTCCTCGATTCTCGTGCCCTGTTCGCGCACGCACGCGCCGCCGACGCGCTGTATCGCGCGTCGTTGCGCTACGAGATCACGCGACGTACGACCTACCAAGCTCAGCGCACCTTCGCGGGTGTTGAGGCCATCGCCGGACTCGACGAGGGCTATCGCGCGCTGTGGGGTGGTCACCACGACGTGCGGGGCGAAAAGCATTACTGGGAACGGGACGAGATTCGACAGAAGTGGCGTCGCGATCTCGAGCGCTTCGAGGAGTCGGGACAACGACTCGCGTCCGTTGCGCCGTCGCGCACCGTTGACGAGCACCGCTTCGGCGCCAGCTTGGAGGGTCGTCGTGAAGTCGCGCGTCGCCACGTTGTCGAGGCGTGGAGTGACGCGACCATTCTCGGTCAGACGCCTCGCGAGATCGAGGCGTGCGTGAACGCGCTCTATCCCGAGTGGCGCGGCGAACGTGGTGTGCGTGAAAAGACCGTTGGCGTGTGGCAGGCCCGTCAGAGCGCTTTAGTGCGTGAGCGTGGTTCTCGACCCCTCGAAGCGCGTGAGATCGCGGCGTGGGTTCAGCGCTCACGTGATCGCTCACGTGACGGACTCTCGAGGTGACCGCGGAAGCGAACGTCGCGGTGCGCGGGCGTGAGTTCAATCCAGCGCACGCGATTGCGCTCGTCGAGTCCGAGGGCGTGACCCGGGCGACCCTGGGTGAGTTCCGCGATGCTCAACACGTCACGTTCTATAAGACTGGTCGCGTGTCCGCGTAGGCGACCCTTGGCGTCGCGCTGGGCGGAGGTGGTCTCGACGAGATGGCGCCCGGCGAAACGTTGGAGCTGCAGCAGCGTCTCTCGATCGGCGATGCCGGGGAGGATAAGGGTGGTGGGGAACAAGGAGAGAAAGCCATCGGCCGTTGCGCCCCAACGAGCCCGGGCCTGACTCAAGTCCTGCAGACAGGCGAGGGTTAACACGCCCTGACCGGCACCTTCGGACACGATGCTGGCCAGTCGGGGCAGGGGCGCCACGTTCGCTAGTTCGTCGAGGGCGAGCAGCAGTGTCGTGCCGGCGCTCGAACGGTCGTAGGTGGCGTGTACGAGTTCTTCAATGATGCCCACAACGAGTGGCGTCGCTACGGCCTGGTGGCGGCTCGGCGATACGACGTGCAACTGATGGGGTCCCGCGAGAAAGTTCTCCACGTCCAGGGGCGCTTCGCGCGCGGCGTGGCGCGCCGCCTCGGTGCGTACGCCCGCAAAGAGTCCCGCCGCGCTCGACCAAATGCTCGAGCGCTCCCGGTCCTCGGTCGCGAGGACGCCGTGCAAGAGTGAGACGGCCGGGTGAAATTCGCCGTAGCGATCTTCTAAGAGCTGCGCGTAGTCCTCGTAGCGACGCGCGTCGACACGCGCGGCGAGTTGACCGAGCGATTCGTCGCTCAACGCCGCGGCGTGGAGCAAAGGCGCGACCAACGCTCCAGCTCGTTCGCTCCAGTGGTCATCGCCGCGATGGACGCTTTGGCGTCGCGCCACGTCGAGCAGACCGCGCGCGACGAGGACCGCACCGTCCCAATCGCGAGCTTGGCGAATCGGCGAATAGCCAACGCGGAAAACCCCTTTCGGGGTTGGCACGGTGCCGGAGGGATCGAATAACAACGTCGCGCCGTCGCGCCGCACGCCGGCGAGCTGACGCACGACGTCGTCCTTGGTCGAGGTGATCACCGCGGGACCCGTCGTCGTGAGAAGGTTCGGAATGATCACGCTCGACGTCTTGCCACTGCGCGTTGGCCCGAGCACCAGCGTCGAATGTTGATGTCCACTTCGCGCGTCACCGCTCTCCGTTCGTCCAAGGTAGAGGCCGCCGAAATTTTTCATCGCATACCATCGGTCGTAAAAGTCCTCGAAATACTTGACATTGGTCCCAAATACGACTGAACTTTGTGATGTCCTTCTGCGGAGGAGGTCAACGTAGTGAGCAATGTTGTGCGCATCGTTGCTCTCCATGCTTCTCCGCGGTGGACCGTGCACTGCGATCAGTCGTCGCACAACCGCGAGGTTGGGCGAGACATGAGCGAGTTCGCGTCATCAAAGTGGTTCCTGCATCGACGGCACCAAGGTGGTGTTTTCGTGGTTCCCGTTTGATTGAAAGATGAATCCCAAGGAGGGAAAGTGGCTACTGCCGCGAAGAAGAAGGCGCCTGCCAAGAAGGCTGCTGCCAAGAAGGTTGCGAAGAAGGCTCCGGCCAAGAAGGCAGCTAAGAAGGCCGTAAAGAAGGCCGTCAAGAAGGCTCCCGCCAAGAAGGCAGCCAAGAAGGCCGTAAAGAAGGCCGTCAAGAAGGCTCCCGCCAAGAAGGCAGCCAAGAAGGCCGTAAAGAAGGCCGTCAAGAAGGCTCCCGCCAAGAAGGCGCCTGCGAAGAAGGCTCCGGCCAAGAAGGCTGCGAAGAAGAAGTAACTTTCTTCACGCATTCGTCATTCGAGGGGGTCTTCGTGACCCCCTCGAATGCTGTCGAGGCGCTTAGTCGAGGTCTGAAGGTTCGTCGACGTCGAAGCGCCAAGGACTCTGTTCGATGACGCGCACCGTGAGGCCGAGTCGGTCAGCCTCACGCACGTGGTTTGATTTTGAACTCGGACCGTACGAAAAGTGAAAGTCGTAACCCGTCGGCACCACCAAGACGTTGGTCCCGGCGCCAAAGTGATCGGTAAAAATCGTTACCCCCGCTGAGGGCTCGTACGCCCCGAGACCGGCAGGATCTTTCAGGTCACCGTGCACGATCATGACCCGTTCGTATTGCCCAGCGAGTGAGTGATAGGCGAAGGTCACCGCGTCGTTCAAGGTGGAGCTGGTCGGTCGTAGGACTTTGGCGCCGAGATCGTTGGCGAAGCGTTCTACGTCGTCGCTCTCGGTCACCACGTAGACGGGCCGAGGGTCGCAGGCGCGCAGCACACCCGTCGCGAGCTCACGAGCCAGGTTCGTCACGTCGTCCACCCCGCGAGAGCGAAGACGTACCTTGGCGAGAGAGAAGTCGCGTAGGGGAACGACGACAGCGAGTGACATATCGGTCCATGGTAGGAGTTCGTGGTGAGGTTACTGTGAAGACGTGTTGAGCGCCGAAAGGGATTTCTTCACTTTTGAGCGTCCGCTGTGGCAACGAGGCGCGGTTGTCGCGGGCCTCGACGAGGTAGGTCGCGGTGCGCTCGCCGGGCCGTTGATGGTCGGCGCGGTGCTCCTGTACGAGGAACGTGACGTGCCGCCCGGTCTGGATGACTCGAAGCGCCTTCGCCCTCGTCAACGCGAACAGTTGGTGCCGCTGATTACGGCGTGGTGTGACGACTACGCGGTCGGAGCGGCGAGTGCGCGCGAAGTCGACGAATTCGGCCTGACGGCGGCGCTGCGGGTTGCGGCCACGCGCGCACTCGAAAAGTTACGGGTTCCGCCGACCGAAATACTGCTGGACGGAGCCATCGATTTTCTGTGGCCCGCGTCTTTGTTGGAGCCGGTCGCGGACGCGTCAAGTGAATACCGTCGCGCGCGCGCACGCGTCACGACCATCGTTCGTGGGGACTCGCGCAGCGCGCTGATCGCGGCGGCGTCGGTGATCGCCAAAGTGGAGCGCGACGCCGTCATGCGCACATTGGGCGGCGCCGAGGACCGCTACGGATGGGTCAGCAACAAGGGGTACGGGTCGCAACAGCACTTGACGGCGCTGCGACGTCACGGCGTCAGCAACCACCATCGGGTGACGTGGCGCTTACCGGAGAAATCTTCAGATTCGTGAGTAAAATTTCATCGTGAGCGCCGCTCCCTGAATCAGCCATTTACGAGCGATTGACTAGGATTGCGAGGTTATGTCCTCCCTCTTGACCATACAGAACCTGAAGGTTCAGTTCGCCTCTCGTAAGTCGTTCGCGACGGCGGTGGATGACTTTTCTCTGACGGTAGAAGCCGGCGAGTGCGTCGGTCTCGTCGGAGAATCGGGTTGCGGAAAGACCACGACGGGACTCTCGATTATGCGCCTACTCCCTAATAACGGGAGCATCGCGGGCGGGTCCATCACGTTAGAGGGCGTCGACCTCAGCTCGATCTCGGAAAAAGAGATGCAGTCCTATCGTGGTCGAAGCGTCGCGCTCATTCCCCAAGACCCGATGAGTTCGCTCAATCCGACCTCCAAGATTGGTCGTCAAATTGGCGAAGGTCTTCGCATTCACAACGGCGCGAGTGACGCCGAGGCGAAGAAGCGTGCGCTCGAAGTTCTCGAGATGGTGGATATGCCGAACCCTGTCGAACGGCTGAATCAGTACCCGTTCGAACTCTCCGGCGGTCTGCGCCAGCGCGTGATCATCGCGATGGCCCTCGTGTGCAACCCCAAATTACTCATCGCCGACGAACCGACGACGGCCCTCGACGTGACGATCCAGGCCCAAATTCTCGACATCATCGACAATCTCCGTCGAGAACTGAACATGGGCGTGATCTTGATCACCCACGACATGGGCGTGATTGCGGGTCGCACCGACCGGGTCGCGGTCATGTACGCGGGTAAGAAGGCCGAAGAGGCCAGCACGGCGGAACTTTTCGCGACGATGCGACACCCCTACACCCAGTCGCTCCTTGCGTCCATGCCGAATCTCGAGAACACCTCGAAGCACGAACTGTCCTCGATCCCTGGTCTCCCACCGGATCTCACGAAGGAGATTGTGGGCTGTCGATTTGCGCCGCGGTGCAGTCGCGCGTCGGACCAGTGCTTCACGACCGATCCACCGCTCACCCACGACGGCGACCGCCTCTACGCGTGCTTTCACCCCGTGGATGGACCGTTGCCCGTCGTGACGCGAAAGGAATCGGTCGTCATTCGCGACGCGTCGCGTCGCGAACTGTTACGGGCGGAGAACTTAGTCAAGGAGTTCCCCATTAAGGCCGGCTTTATCCGCCATCAGGTGGGCGCGATTCACGCGGTCTCGGGTGTCAATTTTTCTATCAACGAGGGCGAGACCTTCGGCCTGGTCGGGGAGTCGGGCTGTGGCAAGACGACCATCGGACGAATGCTGGTGGGGCTCGAGCCCTTGACGAGTGGTCAGATCACCTTCGATGACGAAGTGGTGACGGCTAAGAACTATAAGGTCTCGCGGGCCACCCAACGTGATCGCCAGATGATGTTCCAGGATCCCTACTCGTCGCTCAATCCGCGCATGAAGGTCAACGACATCTTGGCCGAGCCGTTGCTCGTGCAAAAGGAGGGCTCGAGTGCGGATCGGCAGGCGAGGGTTTACGAACTCCTCGACGTTGTCGGTCTCGACCACCGAGCCGCCGACCGGTACCCGCACGAGTTCTCCGGTGGTCAGCGCCAGCGCATCGGACTGGCCCGCGCGCTAGCCCTCAACCCAAAGTTGATTGTCGCCGACGAACCCGTCTCGGCGCTCGACGTGTCTATTCAGGCGCAGATTTTGAACCTGATGAAGGGACTCCAGCGCGAGCACAACGTGACATACGTTTTCGTCAGTCACGACCTGGCCGTCGTCTATTACATGGCCGACACGATTGCCGTTATGTACTTGGGCAAGATTGTCGAAATCGGTGACGCCGAGTCCGTGTTCCGTTCGCCGGCGCACCCGTACACCCAGGGACTTCTCGATTCGGTCCCGACGCCCAATCCCGCGGAGGCGGCGCGCCGTCGCGGCCTTAAGGTTCGCGGCGAGCTACCCTCGCCGGTCCACCCACCTTCGGGATGTCGATTCCGTACGCGTTGTCCTCGCGCCCAAGACGTGTGCGCCAACGTGGAACCGCTCATGGAAGCCTTCGGTCCGTCGCACCAGGCCGCCTGCCACTTCCCGTTACGTCAACCGGTGTCGATTGGTGCCGCGTCGTCACACGGCTAAGCGCTGCTTTAGTTCGACCAGAACTCGGGCGTAAAGGTTCCCACCGGGCTGAGCACTGCACCACCCACGCCGCGAAGGTTTTTTGCAATTTCGTAGAGCGACGTGGCGTTGGGTTCAAAGAGGACCGGCAGTTCAATGGCGGCGTACTTGGCGTACGCGCTCAGACTTCCGGTTGCGACGAGCGATTGCGTGATCATGGTATTCATCGTGGGGTCGCTAAAAGAGCCAAAGTTGGCGACGCCTTGCGATGAGAAGAGCTGTTCGCCACTCGGAAAATTAAAGGGCGCGTAGCTCCACCCACCGCCCAGGTAGCAAAGGTCGCCGGTCGCCGCGTCGTGACAATCGGTCATCGCGTTATTCGGTGTGTCAATGGTGACGGTGACTTGGAAGCCAATCTGCGTCCACGCGGCGACTTCGGCGCGCATCATGGCGTCCGTCGTGGCTGAGCCACTGGCCCAGACGACGTTCAGCGTGAGCGGTCGATTGGCGGCGATGCCGAGGCCGCACTCGTTGGCGCTCGTACCCGGACGTTGGCACGTCCACGTCGTCGCGTTGAGGGCCCACCCGTGCGCCTTTAAGAGCGCCTGGGCGTCGTTGAGGTTAAAGGGGTAGGGGTTCGCCACGCTCGCGGCGATCGACGCCGGAATCGACGGGGGGAGCGGATTCGTCGAGGGGACCGCGAAACCGTTAAAAACGCCCTGGATCAGTGTTGGTTGGTCGATACCCTTTTGGAGGGCTTGGCGAATGTAGAGCTGTTTGAGCAGAACCGCGTTCGGATTAGCGCTGGAAAAGTTCAAAATCGCGTCGTTGAACCCCCACGGGGTGATGGAATCGAGCGCGTAGTGGGTGGCGAGCGAGGGACTGTTGGCCCGCGCACCCGTCGCACTCGACGCGTGCGTGGGAATCAGCGAGGGCTCGACGTATCCCACGCTCAAGACGTGATGTTGGAGATCGGTGAGCTCGCTCGCGGCCGACGAGTACGCCACCTCGCGCAGCGTCGATACTCGAGGGCGATCAGGACCGGAGTACTTCGGATTCGCGCTGAATGTGGCGGAGCCACTACTCGTAAAGCCGGTCAACGTCCAGGGACCATCAACGCCCGACTGCCAGAAGCTGCCCGTGAACGTGGAGGTCTGGGTGCCGAGGGTGGCGAGGTAGCTACGAACCAGCAGACAGGCGGCGTCGGTGGACTTCGCCCCGTAGGGGCCGTTCGCGCAGGCCGGCGCGGGCCCGCTCGCTACGCGCGACCAAGTGAGGGGTAGTGGCGTGATCTGCGAAAGATAGTTGTCAAGAACGGCGCTCGGGCTCTGTGGCGATGAGAACGTGAGCGTCAACGTGGTGCCGGCCGCCCTCACTGCCGAGAGCTGGTCCGGGATCGCGAAGCCCGGATTGTACGCACAGTTCGAGTAAGGGTCGGCCCTGTAGAGGTTGAGGTAGAACCTGGCCGACGCGGCGTTGACGACCTGACCGTTGCTGAATCGCCAGCCCTTGAGCGAAATCGTAAAGACGCGGTCGCCGCGACTGACTTTGGGCGCGAGCGCCAACGACAGGGCGGGTTGCAGGGCGGCCGACGATCCCTTACCGAACCAGTAGAGCGGTCGGTACATCAATTGCTGGAAGAGCTGAATATTGTTCGTCGAGGTGTGTAGACAGTCGTCGTAAGGGAAGATGGCGGTCGGACTCGCGCCGGGGGCCTGCGCGAACTGCAGTACCGACGACGACGCCCGGTCTGAGCGCGACGACGCCTGCGCGGAAAGGGCGGTCCCCGCGAGGACGATCACGCCAACGAGGACGCGAGCAACGAGGCGTGACGCCACACGTGAACTCGTCGGTGCATCACGTTGCGTCAAAATGTTCATGGAGATCCTTGGGCGGGCAACGATTCACGCAGAACGTGCCTGGCGAACGTCACTTTCTTCCATTCTCTCATGCGCACCACCATCCATTCGGGCAGGGCGAATCCCTGTGCCATTTCCGAATGCGGTTGGTGACGACGGCGATGTCGCCGGTCGTAAAGAATGTGGTCCACCGTGGGGACCGGGCGCTTAACGCTCGAGGAGTCGCACTTCGAACGCGTCGCGCAGCGCGTCACCGATGTAGTTGATGGAGACGACGACAAGGATGAAGATCACGGCGACGGGGTAGACCTCCCACCAGAAGCCATTTTGGATCTGATTGGTTCCGAGTTGGAGCATTGTTCCCCAGTCGGTCTGCGGCGACTGAATGCCGAGGCCCAAAAAACCCAGAGCCGAGAGAAAGAGAATCGCGTCGGCGACGGAGAACGTCGCGACGGTCACAATGTTGCTAATGGAATTCGGAAAGACGTGTCGGCGAATGATGTGCCACTTATTCGCGCCCATGGATACCGAGGCGTTGGCGTAATCCAGGCGCTTAATAAGGAGGGCGTCGCCACGAATGATGCGAGCATTGCCCCACCAGCCCGTAAACCCGATGATGGAGATGAGAAAGACGGTGGAGCGGCCGAAGACGGTGATCAACGTCAACAACAAGAAGATGTAGGGAATAGAAAGGAATGAGTCCACGAGGCGCATCATGATGGTGTCAATAGCGCCACCGAAAAACCCCGCAATCATGCCGTAGAGCGTCCCGACGAAAATCGTGATGAGACCCGCCATGAATCCCAGAGTCAAGGAATATTCGCCGCCGAAGAGTATCCGTCCGAGCACGTCGAAGCCGTTGTTATCGGTCCCGAGCCAGTGCGCACTTGACGGAGCGGCGTTTTGGGGATTGTTAAAGGCGAGCGCCTGGTTGGTCTCGTTCACCGGGTGCAGGTGCGGGATGAGAAAGCAGGCAATCGTGAGGAGGATGACGTACACCACGGACGCGATCGCGAGTTTGTTAGCAAAAAAGATTCGCGTCCGTTGGCGCCACATTGGCACCGGTTTGAGGTCATCTTGTGGGGCGATGAAGTCACTGAGAACGTCACTCACTGCTTACCCTCAATTCGAATACGCGGATCAACCAGACTGAGCGTCACGTCGGCCATTAAGTTGCCGAGCAGCGTAAAGATAGCCACGAGCAGTGTGATACCCAAGATGGTTGGTACGTCGACCTGGAGGGCCGCGTTGATGGTTTGGACCCCGAGACCCGAGTAGTTAAAGACGTCCTCAATGATGAGCGCCCCGCCAATAAGCCCGGGGATCGAAAGACCCAAAATGGTGACGATCGGTCCCAGGGCGTTACGAAACGCGTGACGCCAGAGGACGCGTCGTGGCGAGCAACCCTTAGCGCGCGCGGTGCGCACGTAGTCCTGAACCAGAACTTCGAGAACCGTTCCACGCATGAAGCGACTCAAGGCGGCGACCGAAAGCAAGGTCAAGCAGCCCACGGGCAGGACGAAGGATTTGGGGTCAGTAAAAATCGCCCACGGCGCAACACCCGACGGTGGCGAAATCGGCAAATGTGGTCCGTGGAATCCGAAGGCGTCGATCACCAAAATGCACAACAAGAAGGCGGGCATCGCGTACAACACGAACGCGGTACCTGTTGCTGCGTAGTCGGCCACGGTGTTACGACGTGACGCCTGAAAGATGCCGAGGGGAATCGCGATCAGCACCGTGAAGATCAACGCACTCAGCGCCAGCCACAACGTACGCGGCACGTACAGGCCAATGATCGAATTCACCGACAGGCTCTGCTTGTACGAGTGCCCCAAGTCGAAGTGCATGATGAGTCTATTGAGGTAGTGCAAGAGGCGCGTGAAGTAGTTCTGCGTGAGGCCGTGTTGTGTGGCCCAGACCAGCACGTTGTGGGGAGTACTGCGACTACCGAGCGCGGTGTAGGCCGGCGCGAAGATTCCGTTTGGTTGGAAGTAGGGAAGCGTAAAGGTAATGACGATAATGACGAACAGGACAATCGCCGATTGGATTAACCGTCTCGCAATGTACGCAAACACCGAGCAAGATTACCATCTCACGCGATTGCGAAGGTTTGCGGGAACAACAAAGAGAGGGGGCGAATCGCCCCCTCTCTTTGTTGTTCCGTCAGTTACAACGGTACGTTGTGCATCACGCTTTAGAAGTGGTAGTACTCCGGCGTGAAGTTGTCCAAGACACTCGTAAAGCCGATGTTGCTGTGCAGCTTCTTGCTGACCTCAGCGGTGCCGGTCGCCAGCGGGTCCCAGAGAACCGGAACGTCCTTGGCGGAGAAGTTGCCGTAGGCGGTCAACTTCACGTTCGCCGACAGCGTCTGCTTAATCAACGTGTCCATCGTCGCGTTGGAGTAGCCACCACTATTTGATCCAGCACCCGTCAGGTACAGCGGTTCGCCCGACGGGAAGTAGTCCGGTGCGAACAGCCAGCCGCCGCCCCAGTTGCAAATGTCGTACGTGGAGGCTTTGTTGTACGCAATCGGGCATGCACCCGCAACGTGACCGAACGTGTCGGTGGCGTGGGTGGTTGAAATACCCAAGGTGCTCCAGTCCGCGAGAATGGCGTTCATCTCGGTGTCGAGTGAAGGCGTACCCGAGACCCACAGCACGCTGAGGGACAACTTGTCACCACTCGCGATACCAGCGCCACAGTTGCTCGCGCCCGTTCCCGGACTCGTGCACACCAATTGACCACTTTGCATCGTCCAGCCGTGGCTCGTCAGCAGTGACTCAGCGGCGCTCAGGCTAAACGGGAAAGGATTCTTGATGGGCGCTGACTCGGAAAGAGGTGTCAACGGGGGCAGCGCCGAGTACGTCGGGACGCCGTAACCCTTGAAGGCGTTCTTAATGATCGCCGTCTGGTTAATTGACTGCTCGAGCGCTTGGCGAATGTACGTCTGGTTCATGAATTTGGCCCCGGGGTTGTTGCCGAAGTTCAGGTTCATGTAGTTGTTCGAGAAGAGTTCGCCCGAAACCAGGTTGTACTTCGACGCCACGGGTCCCCAGTTCGCCCCAGGGTGGGTCGGACTAGTCGCCGGTGAAGTCAGCACCGAAGCGTCAACGTAACCAAGGTCGATGTTGCCGGCCTGGAGTTGGTTCTCTTCGGCCTGAGCCGTCGTGAACGCGATGAGCTTCACGGTCTTGATCTTCGGCTTCACCGGTCCGGAGTACTTGGAGTTCGCCACGAACGTCGCGTTACCAAGGTTGTCCATCTTCGTGAGGAGCCACGGACCGTCCACACCGCTCTGCCACATCTTGCCGGTGAAGGTGTTGACCTTTAGGGCCTGAGCGTTCAAGTAGTTGTAGACGTTCTTGCAGTTCACGATGGTCGAGGCAGCGCCGTAAGCGCCGGAGGCGCACTTACCGTTGGTCGAACTCGCGGTGCGGTCCCAAGCGTTGGCCATCGGCGTGATAACGGCCAACATGTTGTCCGTGAACCACAACGGGTTTACCGATGACTTCAAGATGATGGTGACTGAATTACCGTGAGCGCTCGCGCCCGCCACCTGGTCGGGGATACCGAGTCCGGGGGTGTAGGTGCAGAAGTTCGAGGGCTCCGCCTTGAACATGTTCAAGAAGAACATGACCGACTGACCGTTGACGGTCTGGCCGTCCGCAAACTTCCAGCCCTTCGTGGTAAACGTGACCCTCGTGTTGTTCTGGGTGTACTTCGGCGCGTTACCCGCCGAAATGTTGGGAATGAGGCCCGCGTTGGTACCCAGACCGAACCAGTACAACGGTCGGAACATCATCTGCTGGAACTGCGACGTATTGGTCACCGTGCACTGTGATGGTGGATAGAACGGCAGAATGTAGTTAGGCGTCGCGTTCGGAGCCTCGGCGATTCTTAGTACCCCTCTGGGTGCCGCCGCCCCACTCACTGTCGGGACAACAAGCCCCAGTGACATTGAGCCCACAGTTAACCCCATCGTTAGTGCAAGGCGTATCTTGCCTTTTCGAAACATATTGCCTCCCAGTGCCACACGGAGTGGTCACATTAAATTTACTTTTCCGCCCCCATTTGACGGCCAGCGGTAACTGTAACCCCTGATATCTAGGGGAACAAGTCGGGTCGGGGTGAAAAACACCCGGCAATATTCTTAGAATCGCTCGCTCGGTGACTTCGTCGGCGCACCGTCACCACGCAATGTGGGAAATTTGCCTGGTTTCGGCCCGACACGGCCGTTTGCTTCCAAACAAAATTCTCGCAACTCGCGTCCAATGAGCAACTTTCGAAAGTTCTCAGAATTCGTCGCGCGGGTCGTTTCTGGCCCGCGTTGGCATCGCTCGTGGTGCCGGAACACCCTCGACTACGTCGACGCTGACGCGACGTGTCGCGGAACACTTCGTGAGGACTACGACTTCAGCGCGTAGCGCATCAGATCGTCGCTGCGAGGGTGAATGAACGCAAACCCGTGCGCGAGGAGAGCGCTCGGCAGCACGCGCTGACTCGAAAGCAGTAATTCATTCGCCATCTCGGCACCTAAGACCGCGCGTAGGGCGAACGCGGGCGCGGGCATCAAGGTGGGTCGGCGTAGCGCGTCACCGATGATTCGCGTCAACGCGACGTTGCGCAGTGGCTCGGGTGAACAGAGGTTAAACGTCCCGGGAAGTTGACGTTCCACGAGCCAGGTCAACGCGCGCACCTCGTCGAGCAGTGAGATGGGGCTGACCCACTGTTGCCCGTTACCCAGGCGACCACCGAGACCGGCGCGAAAGAGAGGCGCTTGACGCTTCAACGCGCCGCCGGCGAGGTCAAGCACGATGCCCGTACGGGCAACCGCCACCGGGCCGCCAAGGGTCCGGTAGTGCTCGGCCTCTCGTTCCCACGCCCGGCAGACCTCGGCGAGAAACCCTTCGCCGGGACCCGAGGTCTCGTCGAGCACGTCGTCACCGCGTGAGCCGTAAAAGCCAATGGCCGACGCGCTCAGCAAAAAAGGTTTGGTGGGAAGTTGAGCGAGTGCGTCGACGAGGAGGGTCGTTGAACGTACGCGCGAATTGAGAATCTCTGCCTTACGCGTCGTGCTCCAGCGCCGGTCCCCGATTCCCGCACCGGCGAGGTGAACTACAGCGTCGAGCGGATTGGCACTCTCGAGGTCGGCTCGCGCGAGGGTGCCGGCCGCCGGGTCCCAGGCGATTGTGCGTTCGGTGGCGACACCCGCTCCGGGCCGGCGAAAGAAGATGACGTCGTGGTCGGCTGCGCGCAGGGCCTCGACGAGCGCCCGTCCAATCAGTCCGGAGGATCCCGTTACGCCGACGCGCACACGAGCTCCCAGCGCTCGTCAATGGCCCGAAAGATTTCGTCCGGGTGGGACAGGTGCGCCCCGTGGTTCGCGTGGGTGATCTCTCGAACGTCAATCGCGGGATTGAGTTCACGAAGTTTGACGCCCAGCGCTCGGTAGTACGGCGCGAGGATCCCGTCACCGTGCACGTACGAAGCCGGCGTGACGAGTTGGGCGAGGTCGTAGGGAGCGTTATCGAGTCGAAGGCCTCGTAGATCACTGATGAGCGCCGGCCCGTCCAGGCGTCGCGACTCTCGCTCGAGTTCACTCAGGCGCTCCCACGCCCCGTTGGAAACAACGCGTCGAAAGAACTGTTCAGCCTCGAAAGCGGCGTCGTCGGTCAGCGCTGGGCGCGAACTGGGCCGGTGCTTCACCCAGGGCAACGGCGACTCGTAGTTCACGACCAAGCGGACCAGTTCGGGCCGCGCTAAGGCGGCGCCGAAGGTGACGACGCCACCAAAACTGTGGCCGAAGAGTATGACCGGGCGCGATGGCGCTTCGCGCTCCATAAGTTGCACCAGATCGGCCACGTGCTGGTCCAGCCCCGACGGTCCCAGGAGGCGAGAGCCCTGGTAGCCGCGCCGGTCGTAGGCGATCACGTCAAAGCGCTCCGCCCGGCGCGCCAGTCGCGCGAAGGACCGGCCCCGGTCGAGGCCACCGTGGACGCAGAGAAGGGTCGCGTCGGGGTTGTTCACGCGACGTTCGGCCACCGCGAGACCCTCGACGGGCGAATCGGTGACGAAGTGCAGTCGCTCGGGGGTTGGGGGTGCCGAACTCACGTAGCGAACCTACCCGGCGCGGCGCCAGAAACTTCAGGCTTTTGGGTTGTCGGGCCTAGGCTGGAGGACGTGACTACGCCAAATTCCTCCTCGTCGAGCACCCAACGCGGTTCCTTCGGTCCCAACGCGTGGTTGGTGGATGATCTCTACGATCAGTTCCTGGCCGATCCCTCCTCGGTGTCGGAGAGTTGGCGAGAGTTCTTCGCCGACTACCAGCACTCGACGGTACCGAGCGTGGCGCTCGCCAGTGCACCGAGCGCACCCGCGCCCAAGGTAACGGTTGATCCAGCCGCGACGCCGCTACGTGGCGCGGCCGCGCGCATCGTCACCAACATGAACGCCAGTCTGGCGGTGCCGACCGCGACCAGTGTGCGCACCGTCTCGGCACGACTTTTGGAGATCAATCGCGCCGCGCTGAACGAATCACTCGCCCGCGCGACGGGCGCCAAGGTCTCCTTTACCCACCTCATCGCCTACGCGATCGTCCAGGGCATCAAGGCGATGCCCGCGATGAACGCCACCTTCGTTGAAGCCGTTGACGTGAAGGGCACGCCCGGCGTGCGCCATAACGAGCACGTGGGCCTCGGTCTCGCGGTTGACGTTGAGCGTCCCGACGGCACGCGCAACCTTTTGGTGCCCGTGGTACGTGACGCCGACGCACTTGATTTCCGCGCCTTTTTGTTGGCCTACGAAGACCTCGTGCGCAAGGTGCACGGCGGCACCTATGGGGCCGACGACTTCGTGGGCGCGACTGTGTCGCTCACGAATCCGGGCACGCTCGGGACCGTGCAGTCCGTGCCACGCCTGATGCCCGGCCAGGGCGCGATCTTTGGGGTGGGCGCGCTCGCGTGGCCGGCCGGCTTTGAGGCGGCCGATCCTCGGGCCCTCGCCGAGCTCGGTGTGGGCAAGGTGCTGACCTTGACGTCGACCTACGACCACCGCATTATTCAAGGCGCGGAATCGGGGCTGTTCTTGAAGTATGTCGCGGAGTGTCTCACTGGCGGGCACGACTTCTACGACCAAGTTTTCACGTCACTCGGCGTGCCCTACGAACCGGCGCGCTGGTCGAAGGACACCAACCCGGGCGTGAACGAGGACGAAAGTGAGCGAATCCTCAAGCAGCTCCGGGTCCAGGCGCTCATCAACATGTATCGCGTGCGCGGACACCTCAACGCGAACCTTGATCCGTTGAGCTCCGAGCCTCCGATGCTGCACGCCGAGTTGGACCTCGCCTACTACGGACTCACGATTTGGGATCTGCAACGCCACTTCGTCGTCGACGGGCTCGCCGGACGCCGCGAGGCGACGCTCGAGGAGATTTTGAGTATTTTGCGCGAGGCGTACTGTCGCACGATCGGCATTGAATACGGTCATCTGCTCGATCCAGAGCAGAAGCGCTGGATTCAAGAGCGCGTCGAAGGTGTTCGGCTTTCAACCTCGCGCGACGAGCAACGTCGCATTCTTGACGCACTCACCGAAGCCGAAGTTTTCGAACGCTTCTTACACTCGCGCTACGTCGGGCAGAAGCGTTTCGGGCTCGAAGGTGGCGAGTCCACCATCGTGGTCTTACAGCAGATACTGGACCTCGCCGCGGACGCGGGGCTCAAAGAGGCAGTACTGGGCATGGCGCATCGCGGGCGCCTCAACGTGCTCGCCAATATTGTCGGCAAGTCCTACAGCGACATCTTCTCGGAGTTCGAGGGCAACCTCGACCCCGAGAGCGTCCAGGGCAGTGGGGACGTCAAGTACCACAAGGGCTCGCACGGCGTCTTCAAGAGCGAAGGTGGGGTGACGATTGACGTCTCGATGGCGTCCAATCCTTCGCACCTCGAAGCGGTCAGTCCCGTCGTGGAGGGAATCGTGCGCGCCAAGCAGGACCTGGTGCTGCGACCCAGTGACGGCACCGGCGCGACGGCGCCGGCGGCGATCTACCCCTACCTGCCAATTCTCGTGCACGGTGACGCCGCGTTTGCCGGTCAGGGCGTGGTCGCCGAGACGTTGAATCTCTCGCTGTTGTCGGGTTACCGCGTGGGCGGCGCGATTCACGTCGTCATTAACAACCAGGTGGGCTTCACGACCGCGCCGGAGTCGGCGCGGTCGAGTTTCTACCCCACCGACGTCGCCAAGATGATTCAAGCCCCGATCTTTCACGTCAACGGCGACGACCCCGAAGCGTGCGCGCGCGCCGCGGCGTTGGCCTTTGACTTTCGCCAGGCCTTCCACCGCGACGTGGTAATTGACGTCGTGTGTTACCGCAAACACGGTCACAACGAGGGCGACGACCCGAGCTACACCCAACCGCAGATGTACAAAGTGATCGACCAGATGCGCTCGGTGCGCAAGATTTACACCGAGACTCTGATCCGACGCGGCGACATCTCGCTCG
>JANWIR010000017.1 GCA_025449805.1 Acidimicrobiales bacterium
ACGGGGTCGCGGGCTTAGAGTTGCTCTCCTTCGATGAGTTCCTCGGTGTCGTCGATCCTGAGGCGACGCCCCCCGACGTCGACATCGATACCGACGACGACGCAACGATGTTCTACACCTCGGGAACCACCGGGCGGCCCAAAGGTGCGGTCGGCACGCACCGCAACGTGAACACGAATTTGATGAGCCTTTTTTTCGTGGGCCAACGCGCGACCTTGCGCTTTGGTACGGGTAACATCGATGATTCTGGTGAGAGCACCCAAAACGCGGGACTCTTGAATATTCCGCTCTTTCACGCCACCGGCTGCCTCGCGACCATGACCGTCAACACCGCGGCGGGCGGCAAGCTGGTGATGATGCACCACTTTGACGCGCGTCGAGCGCTCAAACTCATCGAGAGTGAGCGCATCACCATGATTGGTGGTGTCCCGACCATCGCCATGCAGATTCTCGACCACCCTGATTTCGCGCAGTTCGACACGTCCAGCGTGCGCAGCGTCTCCTACGGCGGCGCGCCCGCGCCGCCGGACCTCGTGCGACGTCTGCGCGCCGCCTTTCCGCAAGCCCAACCGGGCAACGGTTACGGCCTCACCGAAACGTCGGCGGCGGTCTGCTTGAACTCGGGACCCGACTACGTGGCCAAGCCCGACAGTTGCGGACCCGCCGTACCGGTGTGTGAGCTGGCGATTGTGCCCGAAGACTTCGAGGGCGACGAGCCGACGCCAGAACTCCCCCACGGCCCTGACGCCGTTGGTGAACTGTGGATTAAGGGGCCCAACGTCGTACGCGGTTACTGGGGCAAGCCCGACGAAACGGCGAAGTCCTTCACGAAGGGGTGGCTCCACACGGGCGACATTGCGCGTATTGACGACGAAGGTTTCGTGTACATCGTCGATCGCGCGAAGGACATGATTATCCGCGGTGGTGAAAACGTCTATTCGGTCATCGTCGAAGCGGCAATCTTCGAACACCACGCCGTCGCGGACTGCGCGGTCGTCGGGCTACCCCACCCCACGTTGGGCGAAGAGGTTGCGGCCGTCGTCGTCGTTCGACCGGGCGCGGTACTCGAAGCGGAAGAACTCGCGCGACACGTCAGCGAACGACTCGCCAAGTTTGAAGTGCCCACGCGATTCTTCTTTCGTGCCGTCGCGCTGCCGAGGAATCCGCAGGGTAAGGTGCTCAAGCGCGAATTGCGCGACTCGCTGATCGCCGAGTCCGCCTAGAGGCTGACGTCCGCGAGGCGCGCCATCGCCGCAGCGTCCAGTTCAACACTCGCGGCCGCGCAGTTCTCCTCAAGGTGCGCGATCGTGGAGGTCCCAGGAATCGGCATCATGACGGGTGAGCGCGCCAAGAGCCAGGCCAAGGAGAGTTGCGCCACGCTGAGTCCTCGTTCGCCGGCCAGGGCGTCCAAGGGGCCCCCGGGTCGCGTGAGCGCTCCCGCAGCCACCGGGTACCAAGGAATGAAGCCAATGCTGTTCGCTTCGCAGTAGTCGAGGACGTCGTCGCTCTGACGATTCGTCAAGTTGTAGTGGTTCTGGACCGTCGCGATAGGAACGATCGCCCGCGCGGCTTCAATCTGGGCGACGGTGACCTCACTGAGTCCAACTGCGGCGACCTTGCCCTCGTCGAGTAACGCCCGTAAAAGTCCGAACTGCTCATCGGATGCCACGGTGGGGTCAACGCGGTGAAGTTGAAAGAGGTCGAGTCGTTCCACGCCGAGGCGGCGAAGCGAGAGTTCACACTGCTGGCGTAAGTAGTCGGGTCGACCACACGGCACCCACACGTTGGGACCCGTCCGCAGTAGTCCGGCCTTGGTCGCGACGCGCACCTCGCCGTAGGGGTGCAGGGCCTCGCGAATTAGGTGCTCTGAGACTTCGGGGCCGTAGGAGTCGGCGGTGTCAATGAAGTCAACGCCGAGTTCGACGGCGCGACGAAGGACCGCGCGCGCCTGATCAACGTCGTTGGGCCAGCCCCAGACGCCAGGACCGGTGATGCGCATGGCGCCGTAGCCCAGGCGTCGCACGGTCTGATTGGCGTAGGTAAAGGTGGCTTGGTTCGTCATGATCTCTCATTCTTTGGGTGCTCGACCAGGTCGTCACGCAACGAGACGGCCGCCCGCGGCGGCCGTCTCGTTGAACAACGTGAAGGGTGAAGGTTACTTGTTGGGCTGAGGCGTGAAACGCAGGTAGTCCTTAACCTTACGGAAGCCCTTGGGAAACTTGGCCGTCGCCTCCTCGTCGCTGACCGAACCAGCGATGATGACGTCGTCGCCATCCTTCCAGTTGAGCGGCGTCGACACGGGGTACTGCGCACCGAGCTGCAGCGAGTCGAGCACACGCACGATCTCGTCAACGTTGCGGCCCACCGAAGCGGGGTAGGTCAAGGTCAACTTCACCTTCTTGTCCGGCCCAATGATGAAGACGCTACGCACGGTCAAGGTGTCGTTGGCGTTGGGGTGGATCATGCCGTAGAGGTCCGCGACGGTGTGCTTTTCGTCGCCAATGATCGGGAAGTTCAACGGCGTGCCCGAGGTCTCGCCAATGTCGGCCTTCCAGCGATTGTGCGACTCAACGTCGTCAACCGAAACCGCAATCAACTTGGTGTTGCGCTTGTCGAAGTCGCCCTTGCGCACCGCGAAGCCACCCAGCTCCGTCGTGCACACCGGAGTGAAGTCCTTGGGGTGTGAGAAGAGAATTCCCCAGCCGTCACCCAGCCACTCGTGAAAACTGATGGGACCTTCAGTCGTGTCGGCCGTAAAGTCAGGCGCGACGTCGCCGAGACGAATTGTCATAACTACTCCTTGAAAGCGTGCCAGTCCCTTGACTGATCGTCTTTACCTTAGCGGTCAACCGGTGATTGTCCAATAAATCTATTCGCTTTATAGGAAATAGGCGTTTCTGCGACGGCTGGCCTGAGAGACTGAGTGAATGTCGAAACCAAATTCGGGCGTCGTGGCCGCCTTTGACCTTGACGGCACCTTGACCGAGGGTGGCAGCGTCTTTAAGTGGCTGCGCACGCTCGCCGGGCCTCGGGCCGCCTACGCGGCGGCCCTGCGTCTGGCCCTACCCCTCACGATCGGCGCGCTGCGCTCGGGCTACCGCGCTGACCAGGCCAAGGAACGCCTGTTTCGTGCGCTCCTCGCTGGTCGCTCACTCGACGACGTAACGGTGATCTCGCGTGACTTCGCCCTGGCGCACTTGGCCAGCCACGGTCGTGCGCCGGTGTTGGCGCGACTGCGTTGGCACCTGGCCCAGGGTCACAACGTCGTTATCGTGTCAGCCTCGCCACAGATTTACGTGGACGTCATCGTCGAGGCCCTCGGCGTCGACGCGGGAATCGGGACCCGGCTCGCGACGGACGCGCGCGGACACCTCAGTGGCGGCTACCTTGGGCGCAACTGTCGCGGAAGCGAGAAACTCCGCCGCCTTCGCGAGTGGATGGAGCAACGCGACTTCCCCGGCGACCCGGTGCTCTACGCCTACGGCAACTCACGCGGCGATCGTCGCTTGCTGCGTGCGGCGACGCATCCCTTTGACGTCGGCAAGCTCGGTCGTCTCGGTGCGCTCCGCGCCTTTCCGCGACTCGAACGCGCTACTGCTGGCGAATAGTGGCGCCGAGTTCGACGACGCCGCCGGCGCGACCGTCGTAGCTGACCTGGATGGACGCGGCCTGCTCGCGCCAGGCGATGCGCGTGTGACCGTGCGCGTCCACGACGCCCACGTTGAGGTCGTAGACCCCATCGAGCAGAGGAAGTTGAGCCAGGTCAACGCCGACGACGTTGCGCCCGGGAGAAAGGTTCACCGGGGCGCCCTGGGCGTCGCTGCGCGACACTAACTGACCCGAGCGTGTAAAGACCTCGAGCACGAAGTTGCCGCTGTAGGCACTCTGTGACTCGATCTCGACGTCGAAGTGCATCGAGGCGCCACTGCGCACGTCAAACGATCCCGAGGGCGTCGTGACCGCGGCAATGGTGACGTTGGTCTGGGCGGGTCGTTCGTCGCGCTCGACGTTGTCCTCGAGCAAGTGCTCACGAAAGGTTCGTAGGGAACTGGCCGTGGGCCCGTCCGCGATCAGTACGCCGGCGTTGAGCACGATGGCACGATCGCACAGGGCGCGCACTTGATCGGCGTTGTGCGTCACGAGCAAGATCGAGCGCCCCTCTTCTTGAAACCGTCGAATGCGATCAATGCACTTGGCCTGGAAGCGCTCGTCGCCCACCGCCAGGACCTCATCGACGACCAAAAGGTCAGGGTCCACGTTGACCGCAACCGCGAAGGCCAGTCGCACGTACATACCACTCGAGTAAAACTTGACCTGCGTGTCGATGAAGTGTTCAATCTCGCTAAAGGCCACAATGTCGTCGAAGATGGCGTCGACGGATTTCTTTGAGAGCCCCAACATCGCGCCGTAGAGGTAGACGTTGTCGCGCCCCGATAGTTCCGTTTGAAAGCCCGCCCCGAGTTCCAAAAGCGCGGCGAGCGTGCCGCGCAGGCGAATCTCCCCCGAGGTTGGTTGCAAAACTCCGCAGATTGTCTTTAACAACGTGGATTTGCCCGATCCGTTGTGGCCGAGAATGCCCACCGTCTCGTTGGCGCCCACTTCGAAGCTGACGTCACGCAAGGCGTGAAAGACCTCGGTCGAGCCCGATCGAGGGTGCAAGAGGCGTTCCTTAAGCGACTGGTGGCGCTCGTGATGAATCTTGAACGACTTTGAGACGTGGCGTACGTCGATGACCGTCGCCATTACAACTCCGACTCAAAGTTGCCCTCGAGGCGGCCAAAGATCGACTCGGCCACGAGAAAGAGCACGACGACGATGCCGAGAAGCGCCAGATTCAACGATAGGAACCTCTGGAACGACCACGTCGGGAGAATTTTGATCAGGGCGCCCGTCGTTGTGGAGTGCACCACGGTCGAGACGTAAAAGATTCGTTGAAACGTCAAAACGATCAAGGTCACGGGATTGAAAAAGTAAATGTTCGAAAGTCCGTGACGGTGCAAGGGTGCGGCGATGGAGTTCTCGTAGCTGTAGACCACCGGCGTGAGCCAAAACCAGAACTGCAGTACCACTTCCATCAAGTGCTTGACGTCGCGCAGGTAGACGGTCACCGCGGACATGACGACGGCCAGCGAGGCCGTCAAGAGATACAGCGTGAGAAACGAGATGGGCAGCAACCACAAAAAGCCCCAGTCGGGCGCGTGACCGATGACCGCCAAGAAAATAAGCAGAACACTGAGTTGAATCACGAAATAGACCACGGAGGCGCCCACGTTCGCCAGGGCCAAAATCTCCCGAGGAAAGGAGACCTTCTTCACCAATCCGGCCCGATCGACGATCACGCCCGTCGCGGTATTGAGAGAGATTTGGAACATGTTCCAGACCACCAACCCCGAAAAGAGATAGACCACGAAGTTCGGAATCCCGTTCTTCAAGAAAATGGAGAAGACCAGGTAGTACATGGCCAACATCGACGCGGGTGAGAGCATCGACCACACGATGCCCAGCGCGCTGTTCTTGTACTTGATGCGAATGTCAGACGCGATGAGGCCCAGTAAAAGTTCGCGCCTCGACCACAGGGTCACTAAGCGTGTGCGCAGTGGAGGGCGCGCGCTCACGACGCGCACCGGCGCGTCGTTGGCGAGCCGCCGTCGCGCCGGCGCCTCGGCGGCGTCGCTCACTAGGCCCCTTGACGAATCGCGGACCGTTCGATCACCGCGTCGATGAAGCCGTAGTCCAACGCTTCTTGGGCGGTGAACCACCGGTCACGGTCCGAGTCCGTTTCAATCTGTTCGAGCGTCTGTCCGGTGTGAAAGGAGATTCGTTCGGCGAGCATTCGCTTCATGTAGACAATCTGCTCGGCTTGAATTGCGATGTCCGACGCCTGACCCTGCATTCCACCCATCGAGGGCTGGTGCATCAAAATGCGGCTGTGCGGCAACGAGAACCGCTTGCCCGGTGCGCCCGCGCACAAGAGAAACTGACCCATCGACGCGGCCATGCCCACGCAGATCGTGCGCACGTCGCAGTTGACGTACTGCATCGTGTCGTAGATCGCAAGACCGTCGGTCACGGAACCACCCGGAGAGTTGATGTAGAGGCTGATGTCCTTATCGCGATCTTCGGCCTCGAGTAACAACAGTTCCGCGCAAATGCGGTTCGCCGTCTCTTGGTCCACGACCGATCCCAGGAAGACGATGCGCTCACGAAGGAGTCGCTGATTGAGGTCTATGGCGCCCACGCCATCCATTCGAGACGAAATATTCATGCACCCAATCTAACGTGACCAGGCCATTTCTTCTCGCCCCGCGGGCGCGCCGGTAGAGTGTGGTCGTCTCGCGGGCGTGGCGGAATTGG
>JANWIR010000018.1 GCA_025449805.1 Acidimicrobiales bacterium
GAGGGTCACGGTACGGACGCGGCCATCGCTGCGGTGCACTACAACCCTCGCGGCATCCGCTTTCGCACGGTCCTCGTGAAGATCGTCGCCTCCGCCCTCACCATTGGTTCCGGCGGCTCGGGCGGCCGCGAAGGACCCACGGGCCAGATCAGCGCGGGTTTTGGCTCATTTCTTTCGAGGTTCTTCGACCTCAGCCCAAGCGACGCGCGTCTCGCCGTGTCGGCCGGCATCGGCTCGGGTATCGGCGCCATCTTTGGCGCGCCGCTCGCCGGCTCCATTCTCGCGACCGAGATCATGTACCGCGACGACTTTGAGGTCGACGCTCTCTTGCCGTCCTTCATCGCGTCGGTGTCGGCGTACGGCCTCTGGGGCAGCGTCGAGGGCTTCGGCCCGCTCTTCGGCTACGCCCACAACTACCACCTGGCCAACGCGACGCAGTTCTTCTGGTTCGCGGTGCTGGGGGTCGTCGGGGGCTTCGTGGGACTGGGCTACGCGAAGGGCTTCTACGGTCTCGCGAACCTGTTCGCGCGATCACGTCTGCCCAAGTGGCTGCGTCCCGCCCTCGGAGGACTGTTCGTCGGACTCATCGCACTCGAAATACCCCAGGTGCTCGGCACCGGCTACGGGTGGATCCAACAGAGTCTCGGTGCACACCTGCTCGCGATGCCCTTGTGGATCGTCCTCGCGATTCCCGTGGCGCGCGTGCTCGCGACGGGACTCTCCATTGGCTCGGGCGGTTCGGGGGGCATCTTTGGCCCGGGCATGGTAATTGGCGCCTTCGTGGGGGCCTCGCTCTGGCGACTCATCGAGCCCCTCGCGCCAAGCGTGGGGCATAGCCCAGCACCGTTCGTCATCGTGGGCATGATGACGTGCTTTGGCGGAATCTCGCGGGCGCCGCTCGCGGTCATGCTGATGGTGGCCGAGATGACGGGATCGCTCTCGCTCGTCCTACCGGCCATGGTCTCGGTGGGACTCGCTGCGTTGATCGTTCGTCGCGCCGACGATTCGATCTACCGCTCACAATTACGCAGCCGCGCCGAATCCCCCGCGCACCGATTGCTCGTGGGTCTGCCCCTCCTCGCCGAACTCAGCGCGCGCGACGCCGTGGCGCCCACACGCTGTGTCCTACCTGACGAGCTCAGCGCCGAGCAGATGCGCACCCGTCTGCGCGACGCCGGCGTGCTGGCCGCGCCGTGCGTGCGAGCCGACGGCACGTACGCCGGGGTCGTCGAACTTCCCGCCCTCGAGCAGTCGCTTCGTGACGGTACGCCCACGATCGAACTCGTCGAGGTTGCCCCGGTGGCACTCGAACGACGCCTCGACGTCGTGCTCGACGTCTTGATGAATGCACAGCGCTCGTGGGTCCCCGTCGTCGACGACGGACGTCGCGTCGTTGGCACCCTGAGCTTCTCTGACCTCGTTCGTGGCTACCAGCGCGGACTGACCTCGACGCTGCGTCGCGCCCAAACCTTGAGTAAGACCACGGGTGTTCTCGAAATTGAAATCGAACCGGGCGCCGCCTTAGCCGGTCACATGGTGCGCGGCGGCCTGCTCCCCCGTGGACTACTGATTACCGCCATCGAACGTGGACGCGACGTCCTGACGCCCTCGGGCGAGATGAGCTTCGAAGTGGGTGACCGCCTCATAGCCCTGGGCGGGTCCGCGGAACTCGCCAAACTGCGAGCTCTTTCAATGGCCGACGTCGATTGAGCGAAAAATCGCGGGCTAGACCTAGTTCTCGTCGATGGTGAAGGGTCGGTGCACCGCACCCAGCACGATGCCGGCCGAGTGCAGGTCCGGCGACTCGCCGCGCGCGGCCTGGGCGCGCAGCGCGGCCCGCTCCCAGCGCTCCTCGACGCGTCCGTAGCGCCACCAGCCCAGGGCCACCACCCACACCACGACGAAGATCCCGACGATGGTGAATCCGGCCTTGTTGATGTTGAAACCGCGCGCGTAGGTCCAGACGCTCCCGTGGAGGTGTAGTTGCGTGGCTAACACCTGAGCGAGTTCGAGGGTGCCGATGTAGAGCGCGACGAAGACCGACAGGCCCGTAATGGCCATGTTGTAATAGACCTTGCGCACGGGCTTCGAGAAGGCCCAGCCGTAGGCGAAGTTCATGAACGAGCCGTCGATCGTGTCGAGGATGCTCATTCCCGCGGCGAACAACAACGGCAGCGAGAGAATCGCCCACAGTGGCATCCCGGCCGCGACGGACGTGCCAGCGAGTACTAAGAAGGCGACCTCGGTCGCGGTGTCAAAGCCGAGTCCAAAGAGCACCCCGAGCGGGTACATCTTCCAGGGCGCGTCGATTGAACGCGCGACGGGACCAAAGAAGCGCATCATAAAGCCGCGCGCGTTGAGGTGTTTTTCAAGTTCCGAGTCGTCGTAGCGCCCCTGGCGCATCGTGACGAAGAGCTTGACGATCCCGACCAGAATGACCAGGTTCAAGATGGCGATGAGGTACAAAAACGTGCCCGAGACCAAGGTACCGATAAGCCCGCCCCAGTGGTGCAGACCCGACTGGGAGTTACGTACCTGCGCGCCGAGCGCTCGCGCACCCAGACCGAGCAGCACGGTAAGGACGAAGACCACCGAGGAGTGACCGAGGGAGAAGTAAAAGCCCACCGACATTGGGCGCTTGCCGTCGGACATGAACTTACGCGTGGTGTTGTCGATCGCCGCGATGTGGTCGGCGTCAAAGGCGTGGCGCATGCCGAGGGTGTAGGCGAGCACGCCGGTACCCACGCCAAGCATCTTGCCGCCACTGACGTGAAAGTGTCGAGTGGAGGCAAAGATAATGAGACCCCAGCCGAGCACGTGCAACAACGCGATGAAGCCGAACATGCCCGCGAGTCGGCGCCACTCCGATGGCGAAAACGTTGCACGAATCTTCTCGCGCCGCGTCACCGGCGTGGTGGTCACTGTGGCCATAGGCGCACCCTAATGGGAGGCATTTGTAATAAGACAGCATTCGCGAGATGGTGCGTGACGGCGAGCACCCAACCCTTCAATTGGGCGTAAATCTACTTTTTCCCGTGGCCGTGACCGTGACCGTGACCGGGCGGCGGTCCCGAGGTTGGCGCCGTCGTCGTCGTGGTCGTCGCGACCGGTGGTGCCACCCCTAGCGCAGCCGCGAAGACCGCGACGTCGTGCTGGAGCGTCGTTGCTTCACTCGGCGCCAGTTGCTGCGATTGTTGATCGACGAGCAAGGTGGTGGCGGCCTGTTGGAGATCACTCGCCACCAACGAAAGATTCTTGGCCGACCAGTCAACGAGCGCTTGTTGCGCACTCAACGAAACACTCTGGGCGGTCGGTGCGTCGAGTTGTTGCGTGGCCTGGGCCGCGGCGATCTGTTGCAGCAACGTCGCCAGTGCGCGACTTTCGCTGGACGTCGCCGAAGACGTCGTGGTTGACGTACTCGTGCTCACGGGCGCGCCGCCCCCACCGCCGAGATTGATGACCGCGAGCACCACTAACAACGCAATACCCACGAGCGCCACGATGAGCCGCGCGCGACGCCTGCTCAGTCCCGGCCACGAGCCACGCGGGCTCGATGACGTCGCGACGGGTGCGGTGACGACCCGCCGCGTTTCGTCAGCCCCGAGTGGGGACCGTACTCGGGGCATCACGCTCGTCGCGTCACCACGTACCGGAGCCGGCGCGATCACGGTCGTGAGATCGGCGTCACGCACTTCCCACGGCGTCGCGAAGGCCGGAGTTACGAGCAACGCGGCAACGTCACGGGCGCGCGGTCGCGCGTCGGGCGCTTCGTCGAGCATGGCGCCGAGCAGCATCTTCCAGGGCACTGGGAGTGAGGGGTCGAGCGGTACCGGGCCCGCCAATCGTCGGGCCATGACCTGGCTGGGGGCGCCCTCGAAGACGCGCCGGCCCGTCAAACACTCGAGGAGCACGACGCCCAAACTCCACACGTCGGCCGGCGGGCCGACCGACTCGCTCTCGAACTGTTCAGGCGCCATGTACGTGACCGTCCCAACGGCCGAACCGGTCGCCGTCAGTGAGGTGGCGTCGTGAATTAAGGCGATGCCGAAATCACCCAACCAGGCCGCGCCGTCACTCGACTGAAGGATGTTGGAGGGCTTGACGTCGCGGTGCACCACACCGCGTTCGTGCACGTAGGCCAGGGTGTCGGCTAATCGCGCTCCTAGGGCGGCCACCGCCGGCGCCGCGAGCGCACCGGCGCGCAGCGAGGTGGCGAGCGTGGGGCCGTCCACGTAGTCCATCACGAGAAAGGTCTGATCGGCGACCTCGCCGGTGTCGAGCAGTCGAATCAGTCCGGGATGTTCGAGGCTTTCTAGCGCGCGTACCTCGTGGGCGAGGCGTCGGGCGAACTCCGGGTCACTCGAGCGCACGATCTTGATCGCCACGTTCGAGGCGGTAATTTCGTCACGCGCCTCGTAAACGTCGGACATGCCGCCGCGTCCGATGAGTCGCGTGAGGTAGTAGCGCCCCGCAAGTTGATCACCGACGTCGGGCAACGGTCCTACTTTGAAAGAATGCTCGCCTCGACGCGGCGAGAATCATTCAACCTTCCCGCGCGCCATACCGGCGCGAAGTCCGCGCTCAACGAAGGAGTTGGCGATCTTCGCCGACGCCTCGTCGATCATCTCGTCACCGAACATCAACGCACCGGTGTGCTCTTGTTCGGTAGCGACCTGGTAGCGGTCGAGAATGTCGTAGGACTTGTCGAAGAGCTCCTGGCTCGGCGAGAACACGTCGTTCAGTACCAGCGCCTGGTCGGGGGTGAGTGCCCACTTCCCGTCGAAGCCGTAGGAGGCGCTAATGCCCGCCGCGTAGCGCAGCGCGTCGAGGTCGCGAACCTTCAAGAAGGGGCCGTCAATGACGTACAGGCCGTTCGCACGCCCAGCCATCAGGATTTTTGCGAACACGTAGCTAAACGGGTTCGAGGGTGCGTGGTGAATCGTTTCGTCAATCGTCGTCACCGGCATACCAATGGAGGCCGCGAAGTCGGCCGGACCAAAGACGATGGACTCCACGCGCGGGCTCGCCGCGCAGATCGCGTCCACGTTAACGAGGCCCTCGGCCGTTTCGATCTGTGCCTCGATACCGATGTGGCCGATGGGCAGTCCGGCGTTTTTTTCGACCTGGGTGAGGAGGAGGTCCATCGCCACGACGTCAGAGGCGCGCTGAACCTTGGGCATCATGATCTCGTCGAGTCGCTCGCCCGCCTGGCCCACGACTTCGATGACGTCGCCGTAGGTCCACGGCGTGTCCCAGGCGTTTACCCGCAC